>JASFGF010000128.1:0-7444 GCA_050123915.1 Desulfobacterales bacterium
CATCACGCGCTATTCGCGATGTATCCAAATTCCTTCACATAAACAAACGACCCTTTGCTTATAAATATAATAATTATTGATGGTTAAATGTAATTCTTGAATTTTTTCTTACAATGTCTGTATGTCTTTCCCTTCATAAGTCCTCACATGTTCATTCGATTATAAACGATAATGCTTTTAATATTAACTAGATAGGCGATCTGCTCTGTTTGGCATATCTATTGCAGGATTTCCTCCTCGCGCTTCATAACAATTGGAGAGACAAATCATAAAAGCAGCGATGATCCGGGCATAAGTCCGGGTAAGCTTACTATTATTCTTTTTGTGTATCTTAATGTGTGTCGTCTATGGAATCTATGAATGAGCATAGATTAAGTTCCGGTTGTTTGACTAATTTGGGTTCAACACCTGTAAATAACATTTTGATAACGTCTAAACACTGATAGATCAGTAACGATTTTTTATATGACGCTTCATTCCTGTATATCCTTTCTCGCTGGAGACCTATTTCAGGCGGCAAGCAGCTTAAAACTTCGTAATACTGAAAAGGTCGCCACTTTCCAGGAATTTTAAAATTAATCAGAGGTAAAATATGTTCGACAAAAATGGCTCATACAATTTTAAGGCGGATTATTTTTTCCCGTGGCTGTTGCTTTGCACCCTAATATCAATAATAACATTGACCTGTTGGCAGGTGGAAGACCTGAAATCTGTAGCATCCTGGAAGCTTGTGCAATCCTGGTCTACGATAAACTATTTAGGTGTCGGGTTAACTCTTTGGACCTTTTTATTGTTGTCATGGCGTATCTGGTTTGCCTGCCGTTACCGTTCCTATGCGCCTCTATTCGACAGTGCCTTGCCGGCGATTACTATTGTCATACCGGCCTATAACGAAGGCCGACAGATTCTGCACACTGTTCGATCGGTTATGAATAGTCGTTATCCGAAGAAAAAAATGCAGGTGATATGTGTTGATGACGGTTCTCAGGACGACACGTGGGAATGGATGCAAACTGTTCGACAAGAGTTTTCACGGAGTGTGCGGCTTATTCGTCAGCCTTTTAATCGAGGTAAACGCCATGCGTTGATGGCCGGTTTCGCCGAAGCTATTGGAAAGATATATGTGACCATCGATTCTGATTCAGAAGTACTGCCCGATACCCTTCGCCATTTGGTCAGTCCTCTGGCCAGCGACCCACGTGTCGGCGCAGTCGCCGGCAATGTGCGCGTGTTGAATCTTTCCGAAGGCGCCATCCCTAAAATGATGGAGGTTTCGTTTACCTGCGGCTTTGATTTTATCCGATCCGGTCAAAGCGTCTATGGTGGTGTATTTTGTACGCCCGGTGCACTTTCAGCCTATCGGGCGGATGTGATCACCCCCTATCTGCCAAACTGGATCAATCAAACCTTTATGGGGCGCCATGCTGCAATCGGTGAAGACCGCGCGCTGACCAATCTGGTCTTAAGTTGTGGGTTTCGCGTGGTTTATCAGCGTGAGGCCGTGGTCTTGACCAAGGTACCCATCACTTTCACTGGTCTGCGCAAGATGTTGTTAAGATGGGCACGGAGTAACGTACGCGAAAACCTGGTGATGCTCTCCTTCATGATCGGCCGTTTCCGACCCGCGGATGGCGGTAGCGGTTGGATTCGGCTGTTCAGCACCACTCAATTTATTCGTATGACCCTGGGCGAAGCCTTCAAGTTCGCAGTGATGGCCCAACTGATGCTGGCTCCCGTGCATACGCTGTTTACCCTGGCGGTGGCTTGCATCATCAGCGCCTCATTGCCTGCTTTGGTATATCAGAAGCGCTACGGCGGGTGGTTCGGCTGGCACTGGGCGATCCCTTACGCTTTTTACTGGTTGTTCTGCTTGTGTTGGATTTCGTTTTGGGGACTGCTAACGGCTTTCCGCTCCGGCTGGTTAACCCGCGGACTGATAGACGTTGCTCCGCCGTCTAAACGGCCGACCGCCCGCCCAACGGCCAACACGTCCAGGATATTTTCAAAGGCTGCCTGAGCGGTTTGATTTTTTTCAATCATATTTTGAAAAAATATGGCAGTTTTAATGACGCAGAAATTTGGCTTGATTTTATACTGATATCTTACTTTAATTCTTGTATATAGAAAACGTTGTAAATGAACACCTCGCACATATTAAATATCCGGGCCAGCCAGCCAATCCAATAAAAGGAGCCATGATGAAACGCTTATTAGCATTTATTAAAAACACAACGAAATACCCGCCAATGTTCTTTTTAATCCTCTTTACCTTGTCTGCCTGCGCATCCCGCCCTTACATGAAGGTCAATTACCAACTACCGGACAAGATTCAGGATAAACCTGCGGTCACAGAAATCCAATTGAGTGTGGTGGATCAGCGGATGAATCCGAATCCGTTAAGCATCACTGCCCGGGAAAAGCTAAAGGATTTTCACGACAGCTATATGCTGATCCTGGCGCCCAAAGGTAAAGACGCTCCCATTGCCGGGATTTACGATCTAAAAACCTTGTTCGATAAGGTTTTTACAAAACGCCTGGATCAGATGGGGATCCGGGTGGTGGATTCCACCTCTTTGCAAACCCCGAAACTGGAAGTGGCAATTACGCGCTTTCAGCTCGATCTGCGAGATTACAAATGGTACTTTAAGATGAGCTATGCCGTCAGATGGGTGAAAGATGGAAATATCCTTGTAAAGCAGACGATTAGCGGTGAATCGGAACGGGTTGACGTCCCGGGTATGGATGATGCCGGTACCACGGTGAGCGAAGTTTTTGCCGACTTGATCAATCAGTTGGATATTGCGACACTTTTGAGTAAATAACCCCCCTCCAAGCAAAAAAGCATTCCATTACGGTCTTAAGTCCGTGGAAGTATGCGTCACGTTCGTAAAGACGGTTTTCGGTCAGGCCAAAAGATTCGTCGCCTCTTGCATCATCCGGCCGATGGGCAAGTTTCGAGGACACGACCGTTCCGCCTCTTTGAAATCCAACTCAGCCAAAAGCGCTCTTGTTTGAACCGGCATCGTTTCGAAGGTGAAACGAGCCAACGTTAAATCCTGGTAAGAATGAACGTACATGAGGCAGCGCATAACATCGTTTATCGGTACCTTGCTGCCAAGCACGTCTGAACAAAGACGGCCGCATCCGGCACAATAGTCGCTGCTGGTTTCCCTGGCGTATCGGGCCAACAAGGCACGATCTGACTGTGAAAGGCGGGTTTGATCCACTGCCGCCGCCGCGTTGCTCGCCATAATGGTGAGATTGGGCATCTGAGAGCATATGCTGGCAATACGTTTTTCTTCCCAAACAGCCATCAGCTTTGCCTGATGGTCTGTAAATCCTTTCTTCATAAAGCGGCCTGCCATCTTTATCTCAGAATCGGAATCGCTCTTGACCGGACCGCCGCCCTGGGTCTTCATGGCCGTGAGCCCGATACCAGCCCGGTAGCAGGCGTCAACCGCCGCTTTCATTCGAGGCTCGTGCATTAAACGGAAGTTGTATGTAAACATGATACCGTCTATCCACGGCAGCCGGGCAGCCCCCTCAAGGCAATCTTCCATGTTGGAATGTGTACTGAAACCGAACAACCTCAACTTGCCGGCCTTTTTCATGGCCCGGGACCAGGATTCCAGATCAGGGGTCATCTCATCGATACCCCTGATGCCATGCACAAAAAGCAGGTCGATGTAATCGGTATGCAGCCGTTTTAAGCACGCTTCAAGCCGGGGGGTAAAATCGGTCCCTCTTCTCAGTGAAAGTTTGGTCACCAGAAACACTCGCTTACGGGTATCGGGGTTTCGGGCGAACCAGCGACCGATGCCCTCTTCACTGCGGCCGCCGCCGTATCCTTCGGCGGTGTCCCAATAGTCGATCCCCCACTCAAGCGCTTTGGCGAGCATTAACCGATTGTTCAAAATGTCGAACATCCCGCCCAGTGAAAGTGTGGAGACATTTATGCCCGACCGGCCGAAAGGCCTTCGGGGCATCGGCGCTTTGGGAAGGGTGATCTGGGCCGAAGCCTGACGGGGCCGCCGGAGAGCAGTACCACCCACTGCAGCCCCCAATCCAATGGCCGCAGCTTTTTTTAAAAAATCGCGTCGATTGGGTTTATTATTTTTATTTTCATCAAATGACATGATTTATACCTCCTTAGATGCCGAACTACTCGGTCTTGGCGGCCGGGGATAACCGATGACCCTTGCCGAGGTCGAAAACCGGCTGAAATTTATATCTGCTCATGATCACGTCCTCGGGGGTCTGCAGGCTGGTCTCCTTGTTCTTGATCCAAAACCGAAGCTCAGCATTAATGTTAAGCCCTTGGCCCCTAGCGCGTTCAAGCTCACTCCGGGTTTTTCCGTAATATTCCTCGGCCTTTCTTCCGTGATAAGCCCGCTTTGCATCGTACCACGCCTGTGCGCTTTCATACGGCAGCACCACGAAAACCCAGTACTCCGTGCGATCAGGCAAAATTACTTCAAGAAACAACGAATATTCGATTTTCCTTCCGTCTGAAGCGGCCGCCTCGAGGCGTTCTATCTCCAGATCCTCGATCAACCATGTGGTTGTGCCGCCGAGCGATCCGACAAAATCCTGAACCGGTCCAAAAACGTAACCCGGATTTTTTTCGCAGGCAATGAAGTACCCTTTTAAAAACCACTCGGGCGGGACATAGGCCTGAAGCCCGTTGGCTTGCCTAAACGCCCGGTAAGATTCCGCTGAAACAACCGGATCCGTCATGAACAGGTTTGCCGTCATGAACACGAAGACTACCAGGCACCATCTTTTTAGCATCATCGCATGACTTTCTTTTAATAGGTTGGTGGTTTGAACTGATGGTTTGCAGAGGAACCGATGCCGGGACCTTTTAGACCAACGGGTCAAAGATTCTGAAACAGCTTTTCAATTCACGTTGTCCAATAGAAAATTGCCGTTTTTTCAATCATCGTCTGATATTACCGAATGCCGCCGTATTTTTCAACGCTTTTGTTGCTCAAAAGCAAAAGTGTTCTGATAACCATTTGATTAAATTAATTTAAATTTGTATTGTTTTTCAATATCAAGAAACGACAATCTGTCAGCGGATATCACCACTCGGTGTCAGGTTCTGTTAATTCAAGTATGGGTTGGGACAGGTGAAACTATTTTACAATCTCTACCGTCAAAGTGTCACCCACAGACCTTAGTTCACGAAGAAGGATGTTCTCTTTTTCTGAAATTGGCTTTACCAATGTTGACGTCACTCGCCATCGCCCATTGACAATTTTAAAGTTGATTTTTTGACGAAAATATCCATTTCTGGCATGAATGTGTGCTGAAAATTCTTGATGATCTCTGTCAGGAGGAAGATTGAAGATATATGTGGTTACACCCTGTCGATTTATATCAAAAGTGATGGTCCCGATTGATTTATCAATCAGCTTGGCCCGATTGATTATTTCCATAATTTCTTTGTTCATGACCGCATTTTTCTTTGATTCTTCATCTCTCTTTTCTTTTGAACGTGATAAATATTCTTCAACTGTATATTTCTTTTGTCGATATCCGAAGTGTTTCTCAAAGATTGCACCAAGGTCTACATTTTCATTTATGGTATCATCCCAAATTTCTATGTGGACGTCATACATAGGATATTTCCCAGAATGGGTCAGATTAAACGCTATGGTATTTGCTTCCGTAAAGCTTGGCACCGGCATTAGATAGCAGAATGAATCACCTCCTGTTAAAGCGCCTGCAATTTCTTTATTGAGATTTGCATTGGTTTTCGCCAACGCGACGATGTCTTGAGACAGCTTGGCGATTTCTTCGGTCTTGTTTTGTAATCGTTTTGACGTTTGCTGCCCTTTATATTCCGATAACACACCCGCAAAAAGAACGATCATTCCGGCCAAAAAACTGCCCAAAGCGATCCATTTAAGGATTCGCTTTTCTTTAGAAATTGCGGCTAAAACGCCAAATAAAAGAATGAGTATCCCACCTGCGACCAAGGTCACTGTAACATAGTTGAAAAGGTGCTCTAAAAAGTTCATCTTTCACATCCGAATAATAAGAAAAAAGAGCGTTATTGAGAGTATTCTTTAAAAAAATCGGGCTTGCCAAACCTGATATCTCTTACCAATATGAAGCGTTCGCTAGGGTAACAGCTTGAGGAGTTTTGCGGCATTCAGGCCGGAAATGGCATCAATTTGTGCTTTGGTCATCCCGGTGTTTTCAAACTCTTTAAAATACCTTGCGGGCTTTAATAAAGGGAAATCGCTGCCAAAGAGGATTTTATCCACACCGGCGATCTCAACGGCATACCTGTATATTTTAGGATCATACAAAAACGGAGACGCGGCTGTATCAAAATATACGTTTTTAAGACGTTCTTTGACGTCTTTTTTTAAAAGATTAAAAAAGAAGATGCCCCCGCCCCAGTGGGCCAGAACGATTTTGTTTTCCGGAAATCTGGTGACCAATGTATAAATCTGTTTGAGGGTATTGGGGGTCTTTCCGGGATACTGATGTCCCACGGGTTCATTGGTATGGATCAAAAAGGGAAGGTCTTTGTCGAGGCACATTTCCATCAACGGCGTCATCATATCCAGCGCAGTATCGTCGATGCCGGATTGGTAAAAAGCGATTTCGCCGATTCCTGAAAGACCGCCTTGAAGACATCGTCCGGCTTCGGAAACAGCCTCTTTGTTAAACGGATCAAAACAACACAACCCCACAAGGCGATCAGGATATCGGGTGACAACCTCCATGACATAGTCATTCTGCATTTTAAAGGTTGCCGGATCTTTCCACGGAAAACCAAAGACCACAGACCTGTCAACACCTTGCTCATCCATTGCGGCAACGATTTCTTTTGCCCCCACAAGCTTTGATCCCGGTGACTCGTATAAAAGTTTAAAGGCAGGTTCTGAAGGGAAATACGTTTCCCTGTTATCACGGATGGCTTCAGGGAAGATGTGAGTATGAAAATCGATGATCATAATGTTAACAGGGATCAGGGGCCGGGTGTCAGGGGTCAGGATAATGCTTTTTTTCTAAATCCTGACCCCTGACACCTGCATACTTTATTTAAAACTGAGTGCTCCCTTGATTTGGGCATAGATTTGATTGTTATCAAATCCCATGAGAGCCGGGGCTTCAGAAGGACAAACCGCTGAACAGGCGCCACATCCTTTACACAAAGCAGGATTGACTTCAGCCACAAATTTCTGGTTGTCAAAAGTAATGGCCCCAAACGGACAGACATTAATACATCCCAGACATCCCGAACACAGCTCCGGCCGAATGTGAGAGATGATTCCACCCAGCTTGATGTCTTTCATGGCCAAAACGGTCACCGCTCTTGCTGAAGCGGCCTGGGCCTGTGTAATGGATTCATCGATGGGTTTGGGGGCATGGGCCAGCCCGCATACGAAAACCCCGTCCGTGGCAAAATCCACCGGACGAAGCT
>JASFGF010000129.1:0-7424 GCA_050123915.1 Desulfobacterales bacterium
GGGTCATGATGCGCGGTTGGGGTGATGTTGGCTTAGGAGACAAGGCTGTCGAATATTTCAGCCAAAACCTGAAGGTCTATCCGCTGGCAACCGGACCACGCCCGGCAAACTATATCAATACAGCCGGTATGGGGCTCAATTCCCTGGCCCCTGAAGACGGTTCCGCCTTTGAAATGCTGAATGAAATTATCCAATATGAACCAACGGAATTATTCGGCCCGGAGCAGTTGGGACGATTAGCCACCCTTGGCATTATAAAAGGAAAACCATTCAATCCTGACGCGCGCATGAGGTGCATCCTGGATCAGGGGGCCAAACTGGGGACAGCCATGTGCAGGGCTATCGTTTATGCTTCCCGGGAACAGGAAATCAAATACTGGCCCAGTCGTCACTGGGAAAAGATGTTCCTGTACAACACAACCTTTGAGCGGAACGGTGTCACCGACATTGATGCGCGCACGCTCTGGCACTACCAGGCAATCGTTGTTTCGCCGAATCTTATCTCCACAACACCGGGAGCCGGCACGGCCTACCTGACAACTTTTCGGGATGATGAGGGCAAATTTCTGGACGGCGGTAAAAACTACAGGCTTCGTGTAGGTGCCAATCCGCCGGTTAAAAATTTCTGGGCGGTCACGGCATATGATCCGACCACCCGGAGTCTTCTCGATGCCGGCGGCAACAGGAACAAATCGGTAGGCAGCCGTGAAAAACCAATAGCCAATTCCGATGGGTCAGTGGATGTATACTTCGGTCCGAAAGCGCCCGCAGGCAAGGAAAAGAACTGGGTGCCCACGAATCCTAACAAGGGTTTTTTCCTGGTCTTCCGGTTTTATGGTCCACTTAAGGGTTATATTGAAAAGACTTGGGTGCTCAACGACTTGGAGCAAATCGACTAGCAGATGGGAAAGTGGTGATGCCGACTTTCGTCAGCCGTTTGATTATGATTAGGGCGACAAAGAGAACAACTGGCTACAGACCGTTTCTGCGGCCCGCTTGAAGGCTATATCGAAAAGAATTAGGTGCTAATGACTTTGAGTTGATCAAGTAGAAGGAGAGAGGTTTCGGGTGTCAGGTGTCAGAGAGAAACAATTCCTGAAACCTGAACACTAACACCTGAACCCTTTTAATCTGTGAAACCCTAACCTTTGGCTCAATGAAGATAACTGAACAGACCGACAGGAGAACATTGCATGTACCAAGAACTTGCCATTTTGGCTATATTTACTTTCTGCTACAGCGTCATTTCAGGGCGGGTCGAGAAGCTGCGGATTTCCGGGCCGATCATATTCGTGCTCGCCGGGTTGTTGCTGGGCCCATTGGGAATGGGCTGGTTTAAGGACGATGTCAGTCAGGTCGAGTTCAGGGTCTTGGTGGATTTAACCCTAGCTCTAGTTCTTTTTATTGATGCGGCCAACTCCGACACGGCCATACTCCGGAAACACTTCCAGATTCCGGCGCGCATGCTGCTACTCGGTCTTCCGGGCGCAATCGCGTTGGGATTTGGTGTCGCATTTGTTCTGTTCGACAACATTTCAATGTTCGAGGCCGCTATCCTGGGAACGATGCTCGCGGCTACCGATGCGGCCCTTGGAAAGGCGGTGGTCACGAACAAAGCTGTACCCTCGCGCCTTCGTGAAGGGCTGAATTCTGAAAGTGGTTTCAATGACGGTCTGTGCGTTCCCATACTGCTGGTGTTCATCGCGCTGGCCCATGGTGGTGGAGACGGCGGTTCCGGACCGGACCCTTTGAAACTGGTGATTGAAGAACTCGGTATCGGTGCGATTGTTGGCCTGGGGGTTTCCGGCGGTGGCGCCTGGCTTCTGAAAAGGTATGCAGCAAAAGGGTGGGTCAGTGAGATCTGGGAACAGCTCTCTGTCCCGGCCCTGGCCATTGCCTGCTTCTCCTTTGCTCAGAGTCTCCACGGGAGCGGATATATCGCTGCGTTCACGGGCGGTATGCTTTTCGGGATCATTGCCAAGGACGCCACACACAAGCTGGTGATGCCGGGTGAAGGAATCGGCGAAGCCATGGCCATGTTGACCTGGATGATCTTCGGGACAGCAGTAATAGGGCAAAACGCACATTACTTCACCTGGAAAATCGTATTATATGCACTACTCAGCCTGACCGTGGTCCGGGTGTTGCCGGTATTTCTGTCATTGACAGGCACAAGGGAGAGCAACGCCGGCAAGTTGTTTTTGGGATGGTTTGGTCCCCGTGGCCTGGCCAGCATCGTGTTTGCTATCATCGTGCTTAACGAGAATCTACCAGGTAGCCGATACCTGTCAATCGTTGTGGCCTGTACGGTAGGCTTGAGCCTCCTCGCCCATGGAATATCCGCCAATCCCATGGCGCGATGGATCGCCCGCAAGGAAGGTATGCCGCCGGGTGAAAACGAACTGATTGAATGATGGCCTCCGGCTCGTATAGCTTACGCCTCGGAGAGAGTAATGGCGTAATGGCAAGTGTATTGGATTGGTGAATTAATGGGCATGGAACTAAATGCCACTATAATCAACGATTCCAACACTCCAGTACTCTATAATTTAATATATGTGTTAAAGAAAGGAGATCTGAATATGTTTAACTGCAAGCCCATGAACGCATTGCTGGGGGTAACTGCCATTCTGGCTGTGCTGCTCATCAACACACCGCAGGCTGTTGCGGCGCAAGGCGGATACACCAACTATGTTCCGGGATTATACGGAAGCTTTGCGGTGGCGGTGGCGCCTGACCCCGGCTTTTACATGCTAAATGACTTTTATTACTACACGGCGGACGGAAACAGCACACGGGTGATCCAGGACGCCCAGGTCCAGGCCGACATCGACCTGGTTGTCGGCGCGTATATTGCGACCGGGTTTTTTGTCACCGAAAAGACACTATTCGGCGGTCTCTATGGATTTGGCGGCGAAATTCCCGTCATCTACACCGACCTGTCCGGTCAATTCGATGTGGCCGGCACACCATTTCCGTTTGACGACGATGGGGTCAGCATCGGTGATCCGGGCGTTGTTCCCATCGCCCTTTTCTGGAACTTCGGAAATTTTCATATCAACGCCTACGAATTCATCGTCGTGCCGATCGGCCAATACGACAAAGACGAGCTGATCAATGGGGGCCTGGGCTACTGGAGCTTCGACACTGTGGTGGCCGGGACCTACCTGCATCCGGAAAAAGGCTTCGAGCTCTCCGCCGTTCTCGGCTACATTTACAACACAGAAAACCAGGACATTGACTACCAGACCGGCCAGGAATTTCATCTGGATTACATGATCAATCAATTCCTCTCCGAAACCGTTGCCGTCGGCTTGCAGGGATTTTATTACAAACAGATTACTGCCGATAAAGGCAGTGCCGTCATCCTGGATGACTTCAAGGGTGAAGCCGCGGGTATCGGCCCGGCGCTGATGTGGGCCACCAAGGTCAAGGATGTAAACCTGTTTATCAACGTTAAATGGCTGACCGAGTTTCATGCCGAAAACCGTCTGAAGGGCGACCATTTTTTCTTGAATGTCACGCTGGATTTTTAGGGATTCGTCATTTTTAATACGTTCAATTAAAAAACAAACTTGATGAAGAAACAACCCCATACATTTTAAGCATGAAAAGGTTGAAAAGAAATAGATAAACGAAGGGATGAAGTAATGGAGGTGATGAAAATGAGACTATTTCGGTACATAGATCGGCGGGTTTTAACGCTGACAACCCTTTGCCTGGTTTTGTTTGCGTTATCCGGTTGCGCCGTGGTGGGGCCGAGGTCTATCAGCATGGGACGGTCGGATTACAATGACGCCATAAACAAAACCGAAGACGAGCAGATGCTGCTGTCGATTGTCAAGGGTCGCTATGGAGAGACATTTTCTCTCCTTGCTGTGAGCGGTGTGGCGGCAAACGTTCGTTTCAGAGCCAATGCCGGGGTTGATGTTGGAATCGGCCCTGATGAGAACTTTAGAGGCAACCTCGTTCCCTTAAGCGGCGGTTTGGCCTACGAGGAGAACCCCACGATTACCTATTCACCGGTTCAAGGGGAGAAGTATCTGCACCAGTTGATGTCGCCCATTCCTTTGAATTTGCTCATATTAATCATTCGTACCGGGACATACTCAGATAACTATATCACACTGATCGCCAACAGAATCAACGACATGCGAAATCCCGACTTTCTTGAAGCAGCGCCTGCTGAGCCTGATCTTCGATTCCAACGCTTTGTTGAACTAAACATAGAATTGGATCGAGCGGGTGTTATAGAGTGGGTTAAGGACCCAAGAAAAGAGGTTCCCTTCAACATCTTGATTGCCGGTTATGCTCCCGCCTACTCTGAAAAGGTGCGCGAGTATCTTACGTTGCTGGGACTTCAAATGCCGACGGATGAATCGGAAGATATTGTCCTCCCTGTCTACTTTGCGGTTAAAGGACGAGAATTGAATGGCGTCGCAATTTCAACGCGGTCAACCTTCGGCATTATTGAGATCCTAAGAGGAGCAGTAGAGATTCCGAAAGAGCATGCTAACGCAGGAATAGCAATAAATTATCCTGAACCTGGTCTATCAGGGAAAAACATTCGTATTCATTCGTCAAAGGATAAGCCAAAAGGAGCGTCGGTGGCTGTAAAACACCGCGGATACTGGTTCTATATCGACGACAGTGATATGCACACAAAGCTGTACTACGTGATGGTTAGGACGCTATGGTCTGTCAGCATTGCCGCTGTATCGGATCAAAGTGCCGTACCTGTACTGACCATTCCTGTGGGTCAATAACTGTTTTCAGGTGTCAGGCTGAGGAACTCATGAGACTATTTACAAATAAAATGCTTGGGGTCGTGCTGGCAATGGCGATGTTTTTGATATCAAGCCAAGGGCTGGCCAAAGAGCCATCCAAAGGCGATCAAACTTCCGGTGCCAAACAAGAAACGGCCGTGGCACCTCCGGATCTTGATTATATTATACCTTCAGCCGCAGAATTGTCCGGCCGCTTGGTGGCTCTTAAAAATAAGATTAAAGGTTGGCTGGATATCTCTCAATATGAAAAGAAGTACGATAGGATCAAGGCCAATCTAAATGGCCCTGCCGATCAATTACAACGGTTAAAGATTTCGAAAGGTTACAAATATGATAAGCTGGTGGAACTCAGGGAGATAATCAAGCAAGAGAATAAATTGTTCGAAGAAACCAGCAAGCCCATCAACAGCTTCATTCGTCAGCTTGGTGACTGGAGAAAGGAATGGCTGGCCGAGAAAAAACGCTGGAATGAATGGCAGTCTTTTCTACTCAAAGAAAAAGAGCTCGATCAACTCAAACCCACATTTAAAAAGGCGAAAAGCACCATCGGCACGGCCCTTGATCTTGTTCATTCCCATTTGGAGTCGATGCTGAAGGTTCAGGAGAAAGCCGGTCATATCCAGACGAAAATAACCACGTTCACCGCTGAATTAGACGGTCTTATCGATGACGAGCGGCGTGGCAGTCTGTTTATCGCATCTCCCCCGATGTTCTCATCCCAATATATTTCACAATTCTCAAGGGAGTTGTGGCACGCGGTGTTAAAAGGCCTGGATATGATCTCATGGCCGGGCAGCCGGTTTTTTGATCGACAGGGATGGATCATTCTCATCCAGTTTTTCCTTTCTCTTTTCGTGATCATTTCGATTTACCGAAACCGTAAGGTGTTGGAGGAAACAAAGCGCTGGCGTTTTCTTGCCGCACGGCCTGTTTCCTCAGGACTGTTTTTAGGCTACATGGCGACCGTGTTGATTTATGAATATGAGGCGGTTCAAGCCACATGGGAACTGGCAATTACGATGGTTGGGGGGATCTCCTTTATCCGACTTATGGGAGTCTTAATTGAAGTCTCCTGGAAAAGGCGGTTTGTTTATGGGGTGATCATCATTTATATCGCCACCATACTGTTGGATGCGCTCAGCTTTCCCCTGCCACTTTTCCGGCTGTACATTGTTTTTGCATCGGCAGCCGGCCTTGTGTTGTGTCTACGATGGGCCGAAGAAAGCCGTCGTCATAAAGACTCGAGCGTTTATATATGGTCGCTTCGGTTTTGTTCTCTCTTTTTTGCCGTCATCATAATCGTCGAGGTTTGGGGTAAAGTAGCGCTGGCCTTATATTTCTTTGTATCTTTGCTGGATTCCATAGCAACTGTATTTGTCTTCATGTTGATTATATATATGATTCGTGGAAGCCTGGAATGGCTATTCCGCACCACTTTTCTCCAGCAAACGAAGGTGCTTCATGCCGATGATATTGATGTTATTATTCCCCGCCTGGCGCGAATCATTGACTTCGCCATCTGGGGGCTGATTGTGCTGCCGGCTATTTTGATGACCTGGAAAGTTTATAATACCCTGGAAGAGGCCACCAAAGGCTTGTTGACACTTGGGTTCAACCTGGGTTCCCTAAGGATTAGTGTCGGCCTGCTGATTATCTCAGGCGGCATTCTTTATATATCATTCCTCACATCCTGGATTCTCCAAAAACTGCTCATGGATGAAATGATCGTCAAGCGACGAATGGAAAAGGGTGTCCGGCATTCAATGGCAAGGTTGGTTCACTATGTCATCATATTTGTAGGATTTTTGTTGGCACTCTCGGCACTCGGGATAGAGATCACGAAACTCACCATCATGATAAGTGCCCTTGGCATCGGCATCGGCTTTGGCCTGCAAAACATTGTAAACAATTTTGTCAGCGGCCTCATTCTTCTCTTTGAGGGACCTGTCAGGATGGGCGACATTATCGAAATGGGTGGGAAGTGGGCTGAAATTAAAAGGATCGGTCTTCGAGCCACCACCGTCCAGACCCTTGACCAGGCAGATCTTATCATTCCCAACGCCGATTTGGTGAGCAATCAGGTGACCAATTGGACACTTAGCAATCGGTTGGTGCGGCTTGCAATTCCGGTGGGAGTGGCCTATGGATCCGACGTTACCCTGGTGATAGAAACCCTCATGGAGTGTGGCAATTCAAACCCTTTGGTGGCTAAAACGCGAGTGCCTCAGGTGCTGTTTCTGAATTTCGGGGCGAGTTCTCTGGACTTCGAGCTTCGTGTCTGGGTATTGGATGCTGATTACAGGATGCAGGTAAAAAGCGAGCTTCACCAGGAGATTGACCGGAGATTCCGGGAAGCGAACATCGAGATAGCCTTTCCCCAACAGGATCTGCATTTGCGCAGTATGGATGAATCGATTATTTTACAGCCTTTGGAAACGAAAAAAGTGATGGAGTAAACACGCAAGTTACAATTATATCGAGAAGGCCTGGGTGTTAAATGACTTTGAGGGAATCGACTAAGCCGATCTCAGTCGATCAAGGCCAAATGAGTGGCGGAATGCAGGAAGAAAGACACATGCTTTCATTGGCAGATGAGTACTGCCATGGCGGGATTGGATGGTCATCTGTCATTCCTTC
>JASFGF010000130.1:0-7389 GCA_050123915.1 Desulfobacterales bacterium
CTCCTCTCAGATAATGGTACTGGCCTGTCTGCTGGGTGTCATTGCGGTGGCGCGCTCCCCATCATCCGCCATTGCAATTATCAAAGAATGTCGCGCCTCCGGACTTTTTACCTCAACCATTCTGGGCGTTACCGTGGCTATGGACGTACTTATTATTGTCTTCTTCTCACTGGCGATGACCGTGTCAGAAATCATCCTGGATGCCGGTAATGCTTTCGATTTCCATACGCTTACCGTCTTATGCCTTGCAGTGGCGGGTTCACTTGTCCTCGGAATAGTGCTCGGAAAAGGTATTTCCTTATATATTGAACGGGTGGGACATGACCTCCCCCTCTTTCTCCTGTTTTTTGCCTTCTCAGTGTTTAAGGCTTCTATTTGGTTCAATCATGTCATGGAGACCCATTTTGCCGTTTCGCTTCAACTGGAGCCCTTGCTGATTTGCATGAGTGCAGGATTTACGGTTCAAAATTTCAGCAAGTGCGGCCACATCTTCATGGAGGGCCTGGAGCGCTTTGCTTTACCTATCTTTGTGCTTTTCTTTTCATTGGCAGGGGCTTCACTTAATCTTGATGCGCTGCGCATGACCTGGCCTTTGGCAGCATTCCTGGTTGTAGTTCGGACCATCGCTATTTTTGGGTCCACATGGTTTGCAGGTATCCTTAACAACGATCCTCCTCAACACAGACGGATTGCCTGGATGGCATACATCACTCAGGCAGGTGTTGCCATTGGTTTGGCCCAACTTGCCCAACGCCGATTTCCGGAACTCGGGGTTTATCTGACAACACTGGTACTGGCAGTCATCACAATTAATCAGGTAGTGGGACCTATAACATTCAAAATGGCACTAAAAATGGCCGGCGAGGTGAAACAAGAGTAACAATATCAGTCAGTATCTTTCTTGACTTTTTCTTTCAAAGACTTGCCGATTTTTTTTTCCATATGGCTTAAATGCTGTATTTTGTCAACTTCCAGACCTAGTCGTCCAAAGGCTGTAAGGGGGACGATGAAATACACGCCCTGGTGAGGTTTTCCCGCTCGGGAGCAGATCTTTTCAAGGTAGGCAACCGCCTTGTCAAGAGTCTCCTGGTTTTCAATGGCGGTAAAAAGGGTTTTATTGTGAATCATTCCACCGCTGGCGAGAGATCGGAATCCGGCGAAAATAGGGATGTTGTGGCTTATCAATTGCAGCAGGTCTGTAGTTTCCGCTACTGTGGCGCCGGTGATGCCCATATCCAGCCAACCGGTAATAAGCTGATCAAGTAGTTCTTCATTGTTAATAACGGCAATCAGAAGGTACACATGTCACCCTTTCAGATTTTAAAGCGATTAATGAAAGGCGATTTCCTCTTCAATGCGTCTGATTTCTTCCCAAAGGTCGTTTGAATTATCGGTCTGTCTGACAAATTCCAGGAATTCGGTTCTCTTACAAAGCCTTGAAATCCTAGCAAGAATTTGAAGATGTAAGTGAGTCCGGTTCTCGGGGACTATGAGCGCAAGAATGATATCTACATACAATCCGTCCAAGGCCTCGAAATCAATGGGATCGGCAAGGCGGATCAAAAGGAGTGCAGGTTCATCCGTTTCCCAACTGGCGGTGTTTGGAATTCCGATGCCGTCTCCAATACCTGTGGACATGGTTTTTTCCCGTTTTTTCATGCTTTCATAAAGTAACCGGGTATTGGCCACCACACCGTCCCGGGCAAAAGTATCTGCCACAAAGCGAATGACCTCATCTTTGTCCTTTAAAGAAGCATTTAAGAAAATATGTTCTGTCCTGAGACGTTTATAAATTTTCATGAGAGTAAAAAAACCTAAATAAGGCTAACCTTTTGAGACCTTTTACGCAATTCATATTGAATTATTTTGTTTACCCTTTCTTCGTATCAAAATATGAACCTATTGACAAGTTTTTGACGAACATAGAAATTCCGACACGAATCATAATTCTGCACAACCTATCCGTTGTATGGGAGGAATTCCCGCATAGGAAATTACCCCAGAAAAAATGAAGCCCTGCCCCTATGGACAAAACCGATAAAGTCGATCATAAATAATTCATCAATCTATTTAAGTTGATTTTCTCTTTTCATACTCCCTTTAGAGCGGAAGATTGTTGTAAATGTCGGCAGATGTATATGACAGACAATTTTGACAATAACTCAAAAGACCATTTTCCTAATTTAACACACCTCATTCGAAGCATTCAGCACATTGAGGGAAACCCGGAATGTTTTGGCAAACCAGACGAAAACTGTGACCGAGAAGACTGCCTGTGGCGTGAATACTGCTTGAAAGAAAAATAAGACGATTAAATTTGCCAATCGCTCTAAAAAGTTCTTCTATTATGGAGGTTTACAGTGGCATCAAATTTTCAAATGTTTTCTTATAAAACCCGAGATAGTTTTCATCTAAAATTGGAAGGCGATTTTGATGGGAATTCCGCCTATGAATTGCTCGAAACTCTAAAAATGTATGGTAGTGGTTTTTATCAGATCTTTATTGACACTAATGACCTTAAAACCATCTATCCATTTGGCAGGGAAGTATTTCAAAAGAAACTCGGTATTTTTAAACAGAAATTAAACAACCTCGTTTTTATTGGGGAAAATGGACATAAAATTGCTCTAAATTAGGAGCAGCATATCATGAATAATTCTCCAACCAATCCCCGGGTTCTGATGGTAACTCCCGAGGTTACCTATCTCCCCCATGGCATGGGTCAACGTTCCAATGGTTTAAATGCAAAAGCAGGGGGACTTGCAGATGTGTCGGCAGCATTGATCAGTGCATTGTACCATCAAGGTGCCGATGTCCACATCGCCCTACCGGACTATCGATCCATATTCAACGGCAATTTGTCTCCATTTGACCATAAGGAGTTAAGTAAAATAAGAAACAGCGTTCCGAACGAAAGAATTCATTTGGCGCAGGACAGGGCTTTTTTCTATCTGAATCATATCTATTCCGGCAATGAGTTTGAAAATGTTAAAATTTCGCTGGCCTATCAGCGAGAGGTGATCAACAATATTGTTCCCAAAGTTCAGCCGGATTTAATCCATTGCAATGACTGGATGACCGCCCTGATTCCGGCCATGGCCAGACAATTGGGCATTCCCTGCCTGTTTACCATTCACAACATCCATACGGTTAAATGCACGCTTTCTGAAATCGAGGACAGGGGTATCGACAGTGCTTTGTTCTGGCAGAATCTTTATTTTGAGAATTACCCGACCACTTATGAACAGACAAGGGATACGGTTCCTGTAGATTTTCTTGCCAGCGGTGTTTTTTCAGCCCACTTTGTAAATACCGTGAGTCCGAAATTTTTGGAAGAGATGATCGAAGGACGGCACGGTTTTGTGAAAGATTGCATGCAGCAGGAGCTGGCCAATAAAAGTAATGCCGGATGCGCCCTTGGGATCCTGAATGCTCCTGACCCATCTTATCATCCATCCATTGATAAGGCCCAGCCCTTCAGGTATTCAGCAACCAACCATGTTTCAGGGAAAAAGACCAATAAACGGATATTTCAAAAAAACTTGGGTTTGATCCAGGACACACGAGCTCCCATCTTTTTTTGGCCTTCCCGTCTGGATCCGGTTCAAAAGGGATGCCAGTTGCTGGCGGATATACTGTATGACGTCATCGCCCGTTATTGGAAACAGAATCTTGAAATTGTTTTTGTTGCAGACGGGGAGTTTCAAAGGCATTTTAAAGAGGTTGTTCGATACCACAATTTATCAGATCGCGTGGCAATATGCGGTTTTAATGAGCGTTTGGCCCGACTGGCTTATGGGGCGTCGGATTTTGTTTTAATGCCTTCAAGCTTTGAACCCTGTGGTCTTCCACAGATGATCGGGTCCATATACGGAACCCTTCCGGTAGTTCATGATACCGGGGGCATTCACGATACGGTTACACATCTGGATGTGTCTAAGGATACAGGAAACGGGTTTTTGTTCAAAACATTCGATTCAGGTGGTCTGTCATGGGCTATTGATCAGGCCATGCAGTTTTATATGATGTCCCCTGACATCAAAAAACGGCAGATTCGTCGAATTATGATTGAAAGCGCCGCTGCATTTAATCATCAGGTCACTGCCCAGCAATACATTGATATTTATGAAAAGATGCTCCGGCGGCCACTCGTGTACCGGCAGAGCAACGATTCTTCTGATATCTATAAAATTTCAAGTCAAAAAGGTTATCAAAAACCAAACCAAAAAGATCAGACGGCCAATCGCCTTCCAATAGGACCTCCGGACGGACAGAATATCATCCGTTTCCCAAAAAGAAAAAGGGGTGTTGCAAAACAGCAACCAATAATACGCCGGGTAAACAAATAGCTTGGACGGGAAAACAGACCGGTGACCAGGGGTTAATAACCGATGTCTAATACCTTTATCAGTTCCTTGTATTCAATTGCCATGTAGTCTTTTAGATTGTTCATGGAATAATTTATCAGTTTCTTGAGACCCGCCAATGATTGGGCGGGTTTTTGAGCAAAGCGCCGCGCCGTATCTATTGCGGCTTTTTCAAGTTCTTCCCGGGGGACAACCCTGTCTACAATACCCAGTTTCATGGCTTCATCTGCGGTGATATCCGTGTCGCACAACAGGATTTCCAGAGCCTTGCTCCGACCTAAACGCCTGGAGAGAAAAAAAGCGCCGCCACCGATAGGTACCAATCCCAGTTTGCTAAAAGGATTCTGAAAAACTGTGTTGTCAGCGACGATTCTATAATCACAGGCAAGGCTGACGTTTAAAAATAACGATATTACCTTTCCGCTGTTCGCATGCACCACGATTTTATTGAGTTCCACTATTTTTAAAATGATTTGAGTAAAAACATTGTGCAATCTGTGAGCATCCTTGTCATACAATCTCGAGGATAAGATCCGATGATAAAAATCAAAATATTCTTCACTTCCTTTACCTTCCGGAGAACTCATAAAAATGACGACTTTGATAGAATCTGTTATTGAAACCTGGTCAAGATAATCTATCATCTTATCTCTTTCACTTAAATCAGTTGCGCGAAAAAGAAGATTTTCTTTTAAGCGGAGTATGACGATTTCATCGAGCCTTTCTGATCTAAAGAATTCACATTCTTTTTCAAGAGCGACTTTTTTTGCCATTTTATAACCGCCTTTCAACCGGTTGTTTATTACCGAAAATTATATATACATTTTGTAAGAAGCATCAGAGAACGCTCACTTAAAAACAGCAAGAACTGTACCAGATAAAGATATTTTTCTGTTCTTGATGGACTTTAAGAATTTATGAGGGATGATTCATTTAAAAATCTTTTGAAATCAGCGGGATATTCACATATATTCTTTCTTCAAAGCACTAAAGATCCCCCGGACAATATCTCCAACTTCATACAATTTGATATATAAAGGATGCCAGGTTACATCCGACAAACAATCTTGTCTTTACAATTTGTAAAAAATTCTGACATCCTGTATACTTTAACTTCGTGTACGTCATTTTTTTTCTAAGAATAATTATGTTTTATCTGAATGTTACCCGTAAATTCTTTTATTAAATCTGGCATGAATATCGCAATATAATGAAATAAGTATTTATTTACTCAAAAGGCCATTGAAAACAGCAAAATATATTAAAGGTGGCGCAGGCCGAACATTGAAATTTGATGGTTATTTAATTTAGATATTATGGAGAAAGGTTTTTAAATATGGCCGTTACCATGGAGACAATCGGCGTTGTCCATACGGATGCAGATAACGTTCCCCGTCATTGGACGGTATCTGATGTAAAAGGGGCGCTGATCATTGATAAAAAATATCGGAAAGGGCTTAGAGATATCCTGCCCGGTCAACAGATCGTGGTTATTTTTCATTTTCATAAAAGTCCCGTATTTACATCCGATTTGCTGGTTCAAAAACCGCCACACCGTAATGAGAAACTGGGAGTTTTCAGCATCTGTTCACCCAACAGACCCAATCCGGTGGGAATGTCGGTTTTGGATGTTCTTCAAGTGGAGAACCACATCATTTATGTACAGGGGCTCGATATGATAGACGGGACCCCGATTTTGGATTTAAAGCCTTTTGTAAAAGATAAATACAGTTGTCCCAGCTACAGGGTAAGTGAGTGATCATTGCTGAAACACGTCTGAAAAAATGTCGCATATAAGAACCATAAGACGAACTTACTATAATCTGTTCTCACATCTGTATGATGTGTTTGTAGCCCTTCATGCACGTCAAGATGCCGGAGATACGCGGGACTTTTTGGTGGAGACGGCCGGTCTGGAAGAAAAGTCCAATCCTTTTATTCTTGATATCTGTTGCGGGACAGGCGCCGTAATTACAGCTTTTGCCGCCCAATATACAGAAGGCTTGACCGTGGGCTATGATTTTTCCCGGGGAATGTTGATTAAAGTCCGAGAGAAGCCCGGTGCCCGGAAGATCATCTTGATAGAGGGAGACGCGGCCACCCTTCCGTTTGTTGATGAGAGTTTTGATGTGATTACCTGTTCTCATGCGCTGTATGAGTTGAAGGCGGAGGCTCGACAGACCGCCTTAAAAGAAATGAAACGCGTCATCCTGCCCGGCGGTGTAATATTGATAATGGAGCATGAAGTGCCCCGTCATCCCCTTGTGAAAATCCTCTTCAATCTCAGGATGCTCACTATGGGATCTACTGATGCCGGAGAATTTGTCAAAGGGGGGTTGGAACCTTTTCAACGGATTTTTTCCGACGTCTCTCTGTCCCATTCACCAAGCGGGAAGAGCAAACTCATTGTATGCCGGCGATAGTTGCAGATGCCTAAAAGAATTTGTTTTCAGGATGGACGGCAAAAAGATCTTTTTCTATATGGATTTCGTTTTGTTCTAAATATGCTGTTTTAATATTTTAGAAGTCGGTGTGTTTTTATCTGTTAAATCGCTTCATGGATAATGCTTTTAAAAAAGTATTATCCATTCCGCTGATATATAGGTGTTTAAAATAAAAACGCCCCGATCCCTGGTTTATTTAAAACCGGAGGCCAAATCATCTATTTCAATAATATGGCGATTGTCCTTGAGTCCTTAAAACATAGCAATAACATCAGAAAATAGCTTTCATAAACGCTTACATTTCGAACTTTTGTATGCTATATAAAGATGCAATCTTTATTCATTGTCAATAAGGAGGACAGGAGATGGAAAATATAGGAATCATACGATGTGAAAAAAATGCGGATCGATGTCCTTTAACAAATTGCTTAAAGAGTCTTAAGGGTGGGCAACAAGGTTTTTCAGGCTACGATAAAGCGGAACTCATAGGGGTTTTTACATGCAAATGTCCCGGGGATAATGTTATCAATTTAGTCAAAATACTGAAAAAAAAAGGTGCCGAGGCCATTCATTTTTGT
>JASFGF010000131.1:0-7381 GCA_050123915.1 Desulfobacterales bacterium
CCACGACGAACGCATAGGGAATCTGTTCGCAAAACCGAACCAGAATATCTGAAACCAGCAATCGTTTGAGCGACGGATTCATTTCACGTAATAGCTTTAGGGGATTTTTTTCAAGCGCTTTCGAAGATGATTCAACCGCACGTTTGGGCGGGTCTTCTTCGATGAGAACCTGCTGGAGTATCGTTGCCACAACCGCCAGCACAAAGGCACACACAAAGGCAAGCCGAACACCGTTACGCTCACCCCATAATCCGATACACACGCCACCCAAAATCGGTCCGAGTCCCATGGGGATTCTCCTCACCAGAGAGTGCATGGAAACCCCCATGGTTCGCTTGTTCATGGGCAAAACCCGTGCGATAAGGCTCATGGTTGCCGGTAAAGAGATGGCCGACCAGGAAAGGAAAAAAAATGCTCCCAACAATACCGCCTGCCAACGTGGAATTAGGATGACGATGAGAAATCCGAACATGGCAATAATGTTAAAAACAAGCAGGGCTTTTTTTGTGCCCATGCGGTCGGAAAGATAGCCTCCGGGAAAGGCATAGAGCGCGGACAATAGGTTGTCGAGGCCGTTGAGAAGGCCGATGGATATCGCACCGCCTCCGAGAGCGATGAGATAAATCGGTAAAAACCTTTCGGCCATCCTCTCGCCCATCCCCACAAGGATCACCATGAACAGCATCCCGACGGTACTTTTGCGAAGGCCGAGAAAATCCGAAATACTCACCTGTTTAGCCATAACCCTGCCACCTCGGTGTATAATACGTCATGACACCGGCGTTTGTAATCACTAGAAGCTATCTCAAAAACAATCTGAGTGCCCATGGTTGTGTTGCGAAACGGTTCAAAATGTATTGCTCATCCCGCCAAAGGGCGGGACTCCGCTTTTTCACCGTTCCGCGCCCCCGATTCTCGGGATTTCGCAAAGCTCAACTTGCTTTTTGTTGAACCCTGATCTTATTTTTGAGATAGATTCTAATCTTAATATGACAGGCAATATGATACTTTCCAAAAGCCGGGTCGTCAACCGTGTTAATTTGATCCAAACTCTGAATAAGGAGTCGAATGTTGTTCAAAGATTGATAGTTGATCTCAAGGCATTGGTATTTGTTTCAAACATCTTTTTATTGACAAAACTACTACAAGGTGACATATTCCTCAACTGCGGCTATTTTGAATCGAGGCAATTTCAGTGTAAAATAATCTCGAATCTTTTTAATTTCTCGCTAAAAACTTTACAAAACAGGCAGTGAAAATTTCGAAAAAACTGCTGTTGACTTCTAAAAGAGGTTATGATTGATTGCATGTATATTGAGACAAACTCAACCCATCGATTTGATTGATCAATCCGAACGACTTTTAAGCCATTTGAATCTCTGAAGAAACAAATCTTTTCAAGATTGGTGAATCGATATTGGGCGTATAATGGCATGAATACTGAAAAAGAATATTTGTTAAAGGCGATCGGCGCTTTTAAAAGAAGGTTTATTGTGGTTTCACCTGAATTTAAAATCCTTGCTGCCAATTGCCGGCCAGATGGACTCACCGATTCTGAAATTGTCGGGAAACACTGTCATCAGGTGTTTTATGACCGCTTATCCCCTTGTGAAAATTGTGCAGTAAAAGAGTCTATAGAAAAACGTAAACCCTCACTAATGCCCAAGCCGGAAAACACGTTAGACCTCAATGAGATGCCGTGTTATTTTTCCTATCCCATTTATTCCGGAGACGACATAGAAGCCTACGTCAGCATGGATTTTGATCTTCCCACCCGGGGAGGGTTGGAAGAAAAATTGCATCGCTCCAATGCTTTTTTGCGAAACCTTATTTTCAGCGCCGTAGATGGCGTTATCGCATCGGATACCACCGGAAAGATTCTCATCTTCAACGATGCCGCTTCAAAAGTTTTCGGTTATTCGGTGGATGAAGCACTTCATCATCTCAATGTTCGAGATATTTACCCCGAAAACAATGCATATAAGATTATGCGACACCTTAGAAGCGATGAATATGGTGGTAAAGGCAAACTCCAATCCTATCAGATCGATGTCATCAGTAAAGAGGGTGAGATTATTCCTATCTTTTTGAATGCTTCCATCGTTTACGAAAACGGTCGGGAGATTGCAACCATCGGCTTTTTTCATGATCTTCGAGAAGAGCTTCAAATAAAAGAAGAATTGGGGAAAACTCAGCTTCAGCTTCTGCAGGCGGAAAAAATGTCATCTCTCGGGAAACTGGCCGCAGGGGTTGCGCATCAGCTAAACAACCCTCTTGGAGGGATCACTTTGTTTGCCAAACTCATCCTTGAAGAATATGATATCGAGGAGGGAGCAAAAGACGATTTACACCGTATATTGAGAGATGCAAAGAGATGCCGCGACACGGTAAAAGAGTTGCTCGAGTTTACCCGGCAGACACGTCACCTGATGCGTCCCCATGACATCAACCAGGCACTCACCCGAACGCTTTTTCTGCTGGAAAGCCAAACCCTGTTTCACAACATAGATATCGTAAAAGACCTTGATGAGTCACTCCCCTTGCTCCTTTCTGATGTACAGCAATTGTATCATTTATTTATGAACATTATTCTCAATGCAGCCCAGGCCATGGAGGGAAAGGGAATTCTGACAATAAAAAGTCTTCTGCTTCCGGATAAAAAACAGGTCTGTATCGAAATATCTGATACAGGACCGGGAATATCTGAAAAACATCTTCCTCAAATTTTTGAACCGTTTTTTACCACCAAGGAGGAAGGTAAGGGGACCGGTCTGGGACTGAGTCTGGCATACCGAATCGTGGAAAATCATGGAGGACACATTCGTGCTGAAAGCAAGCCTGGAAAAGGAACGACCTTTTTCATAACACTTCCTGTCGGTACTCAAGAAAATGAAGGAGATACAAGTGGAGATTAAACCGGACGCAACGGTACTGGTTGTTGACGATGAGCAGGATATTCGTGATGCATCTGAACGTATCCTCACCCGCACCGGTTTTAAAGTCATGAAGGCCACCCGCGGAGACGAAGCATTGAATATCGTGAACAAGGAGATGATCGACATCGTTCTTCTGGATTTGAAGATGCCGGGCATGGACGGGTTGGAGGTATTAGAACACATTCGGATGCGGAGTGAAGCTATTCAAGTTATAGTCATCACAGGATATGCGACGGTAGAGACAGCTATCAAAGCCATGAAACAAGGGGCCTATGATTTCATTCCCAAGCCTTTTGAGCCGGATCAGCTTAGAATCGTCGTTAATCGGGCCTGGGAGAAGATTCGTTTCGTTCGAGAGGCTGAAAAGCTCGAACTGGAAAGAAACAGAACATTATCTGATCTGGATATGGAAAAAAGTCGTATCCGCACCATTATTGAATCGTTCCCCAGCGGCGTTATGGTGACCGATCCCAAAGGCCGAGTGGTGTTGATGAATCCCGCCTTCAAGCAACTTCTCGGCCTTAATCCCGGCCTTAAAGCTGGCCAAGGAATAGAGGCGTATCTTCCTGATAAAAAGGTGTGTCAACTGGTCATGGAAATCTCCCGTGGAAAATACGTGGACTATGATGATCTTGGTGATTATGAATTTTCTATCTCAAATGAAAAACACCTCTTGGCCAGAGGGCAGCCGGTTTTGGGTGAGAGAAATGAATGCCTCGGAGCGGTTCTCAATATTGTGGATATTTCTGAAATGAAGCTATTGGATCAGCTTAAATCTGAATTTGTAGCAAAGGTTTCGCACGAACTTCGATCTCCCCTTTCAACCATTCATGAGCAGCTTGCCATCGTTATCAAGGATATGGTCGGAGAGGACTATACCCAGGACCAGAACATACTGACTCGCGCTCGGGAAAAAACCAGCGGACTCATAGCGCTGATTGGGGACCTGCTTGATCTTTCAAGGATTGAGGAAGGAATTATTTGTCATGAACCTCAGCCGGTCCGACTCGAAGAGATACTGAAAAATATCGTCGAATTCCTCGAAACCCGTGCCAGTCAAAAACATCAGGCGCTAACACTCCAACTCCCGGACACACCCGTTCCTGAACTCACCGCAGATCCCATTGCCATTGAAAGTATTTTTGGTAATCTTGTCAGCAATGCCATCAATTACACACAAGAGGGTGGAGAAATCATCATAACGGTCGATATGGCAGGAATCAACGTGCGCGTCAGTGTTAAAGACAATGGATTTGGTATCGCCGACAAATATCTGGATAAAATTTTTGATCGGTTTTACAGGGTAAAAGACGATAAGACGAGATATATCACCGGAACCGGTCTTGGGTTGCCCATTGTCAAAGGGCTTTTAGATTCCATGGGCGGATTCATCGATGTAGAGAGCGAACCCGGAAAAGGGAGCGTGTTTACGGTGTTACTTCCCGTCAACACTTAGAGCCTGGCTCTCTAATTCATTAATTCGTTACCGTATTTACGAATACATGTAATTATTACTTTTCATTAAGAGCCTTTATAAATTCCTCCGGCGGCACCTGGATACCTGTCCAGAGTGCCAGAGTGCGTCGACACTGATATGCCAGGGAAGGCAAACCATCCATAAAGCGCGCACCAATGCGTCGGGCCATATCCTGCCAGAAATTTTCTTTGCGGCCATAATTGAGATCCACCACCAGTTCGCAATCCTTTATGCCGAGTTTGTCAAGTAATGCCTTCATTTCCAAAGACTCATCAGGACTTGAAACAGAAGTGGCGTTGACCACAATGTTGACGGGCAAGGTCCGATCCGAAAGTTCATCAAGGTGAAGGGCTTCTCCCCCAAAACGATGAACAATCTCGAACGTTTTATCTTTATTGCGGCCGGCAACAAAAATAGAGGTTGTTCTCAGCCAGTTTAAAATAAACACAATGGCTTTGGCGGCACCACCGGTTCCGAAAACCAGGGCTGATTTTCCCTCAACATCAAATCCCGATTCACTTAAGGCATCCATGAACCCAATGGCGTTGGTATTGTATCCTTTAAGTATATTGTCGTTACAAACGATGGTGTTGATGGCGCCGATAATATTTGCCCCTTCTGAAAGAACGTCCAAATGCGGTATAACTTTCTCTTTAAACGGTATGGTGATACTCGCACCGCTGATATTCAGAACTCTGATGCTCTGCAATGCCGAACCGATCTGGCCGGGATCGACTTTGAACGGCACATATGCACCTTTTATTCCGATCCGTTTCAGCACCGTGGAAAATATGACCGGCGATTTTGAACGCATGACCCGTTCATCGCCCAATATGCAGTATACTTGCATTCAAAAACCATCACTTTTAGACCGAACGAATCTTGCAAAAGAAACAAGCCGGTCATAGGTTAGCAAAGATCCCGTTTTCACTGAATCGGTTCTTGCGAGACAAAAAACCTGCACCATCTCCCGGGGCAGGTTAATCATAGACATATTTGTGAAACCAAGCGATGTTTGGTCTAATAACGTAACGTTGTTTATAATCCAAACTCGGCCAAATCCGACCCGAGATATTCACGTTCATTTTCACCGAGGATTCCCAGAGACAGACAAATAATGGTCCATAAATGCGTCGTGTGGTAATTCCCGTCATAATGTTCTTTCAAATCGTGAATTTGTGCGTGGCAGTTGTGGCAAGGCGTCAGGCAGTAATCAGCCCCGGTTTCCATGATCTGTTCAAACTTACGTTTGCCGTAATACCGCCTGGCTTCGGGAAGTCCGGATTGCAGAAAACCGCCGCCGCCGCCGCAACAGTAATTGTTTGACCTGTTAGGGTTCATATCAATAAAGTTTTCTTCACCCACCACCGATTTTACAACATACCGCATGTCTTCCGCCACCGGATCGCCGAAGCTCTTTCTTACCAATTGGCATGGATCCTGTACCGTGAACTTTATCTTTAACTCCTTGTTCCAGTCGGAATTCACTTTCAGCTTTCCTTCCCGAATCCATTGGGCATAGTACTGAATGATACTTTTACACTCAAAATTGTGCTCGATGTTGAATCGTTGCAGTCCGACCCGGACTGCAAAAAGTTCGTGCCCTCATTCCGTATTGAGCCAGACCTTGCATTTGAGATCATCCACTGCTTTGGCCTTGACCCGAACAATTTTCTCCCAGTTCTCCAGATCCGCACAGAAGAGACAGTAGTTTTCCGCAGCCCACCCCTTGGAGCCATATGTCCAGTCGGCCCCCACAAGATGCAGGATTTTCCACAGCGGCACCATCTCGTCCGGTTCGGTTACCGGTTCACGAGAATTCTGGTTAAGATAAAAATAGGCGCCCTCCCTATCCATAGGGGCTTGAAGGTCTTCAAAACCCGGCTGTGTTTCCCGAACTTCCTCGGCAACATCTTCGACCACAAACCGCCAGTCTTCTTCATTGGCGCCCATGGCACTGCAGGTGTCGTTCTTTAGCGCCATTTCACACGATCCCCGAATGCCCTTGGGCTGGTCTTCCTTTGGCCAGTTGCTGCGAACGTTGAAGACCAGCGCGGGAATATCGATTTTCATGGGACAGGCATACGTACACCGGGTACACATGGTACACGTCCATGCCCACTTGGAATTCAAGATCTCATCGTCGAGACCCAAAGATGCCAAACGAAGAAATTTTCTAGGATCCATATCTTCCAGTCCCGTTGCCGGGCAGCCGGCCGAGCACACCCCACACGTCAGACATAGATTTAAATTCCCTCCTTCCGGGAGAAGATCCATCACATGTTCTTTGAATGTGCTTTTTCTCTTTCCTTTAATCTCAATAATCTGAGATGACATTATCCCCTCCTATACGTCGAAGATTGTCTATCACATACAACCAACTGATTTCAGTTTTCGGTTAGCCCAGAAGTTGTTTGATACTTTCCGAAATTTGATCTGCCGAAGCTGGTTTTGCAATATAGTCATCCGCCTCCGTCGCCATTCCATCCCGATGGGTATATCGGGTTGACGTCACGTGGGATGCCACCGCGGTTAACAGAATGATGGGAATATCGACGCATTTTTCATCGGCTTTCAGTTTCTTGCATACCTCGTATCCGTCCATTTCAGGCATCATCACATCCAAAACAATGGCGTCCGGCGGATTTGCATAGACTTTCTCCAAACCTTCTACGCCGTTATAAGCAACATCAACTAAAAAGCCCTCCTTTTCCAACTGTCCTTGGACGATGGAACAAAAATCAGGCTCATCATCGACAACTAAAATTCTTTTTTTTTCAGTCATAATATCCTCCTTTTATATCGGTCATTACCCTGTCCTGTGAAATTACGGCATGGCAAGACTATTTCACAGGGATTATCGGTCATTGACCTTTTGATCTTTGGTTCTTTCAGATTTCTTTTTTAAAGTTTAATATTTTTTCACCCGTCGAAAACAATCGGCGGTTCTTATCGCCCTTGATTTTTG
>JASFGF010000132.1:0-7347 GCA_050123915.1 Desulfobacterales bacterium
ACGTAGTTCGATTTTGGCAAGATCATATTGTGTTCGGCGAAGGTAAATGGACCCCAGGGCTGAGTGAGCAGAGGCGTTGGATTCTTCAATACTTAGGGCTTGTTTTGCGAGATCATATGCGCGTTCAAGAGATTTGTTGGGAAACATGCTCCAGCCAAAATAAAAATCATAGAGATGGGACCATGCAAGAGCGGAATAGGCAGAAGCATAGCGGGGATCGATTTCAATTGCTCGCTCAAACATGAGACGGGCTTTCTTATTGTCTCCTCGGGTGTTTTGATAAAAATACTCCCACCCGCGGAGCAAATAGTCATACGCCTGTAGATTGTCTGTACTCTTACGCATTGCCCGTGTGCGTTCAGTCTCGTCAATCCGGATGGCCATTTTAGAAACAATTGTTTGAACAAGTTCGTTTTGCAATTTAAAAAGGTCTTTTAAATCTCTGTCATAACGTTCGGCCCAAAGATGCTGATCGGTAGCGGCATCAATGAGTTGGGCGTTAATTCGCACCTTGCCGCCTATTTTCTGGACGCTTCCCTCTAAAACATACCGTACACCCAGATCCCGACCGACGTCTTTAACATTCACTGATTTACCTTTGTAAGTAAATACTGTATTACTTGCAATAACAGCCAATTGGCTGAATTTTGAGAGATCCGTAATAATGTCATTGGTGATGCCGTCCCCAAAATATTCTTGCTCTGGATTGCCACTGAGGTTTTTGAACGGCAGCACTGCAATCGAGGGTTTTTCAGACTTAGAAATGGCAGTTTTTTTTACTGATGTGCCTTTTTGGTACGTGAGGATAGGTCCCAAATAAAGATTCCAGATTAACACCACTGCCGCTACAACAATCAGAACAGCCGTAACAGTAGCTATCCATATCCATCTTTTTGGTTTCGCCTTTTTCTCGCCGATCACCTTGCCCGCTGCCTCTGGTGCCATCAAAACTCGATACACCCGCACGGGTTGTTCGATATTTTTGACCGTCTGCTCGCCCATATACTCATAACCGAAGGGCAGCCGCTTTCCTATCTGGTCGTAAACCGTTCCGGATATACAAATACCTCCTCCATAGGCCAAGCTTTCGATCCGTGCAGTCACGTTCACGCCGTCACCATAGATCCGGTCTCCATCCTCGATCACATCCCCTGAATTGATCCCGATCCGAAACTCCATCCTGTGGTTTTCGGGTAATTCATCGTTTTTTAATTTCAGTTGTTTCTGAATTTCAGCAGCGCACTGCACTGCATCAACGACACTGGGAAATTCAGCCAACAGATTATCCCCGGGAGAGTCAACCACACGACCTCCGAAAGTGTTGACGAGCGTAGCAATAATATTGCGATATTTCTTCAAAGTATTGATGGTCAACAGCTCATCTTCACCCATGAGACGGCTGTATCCTTTGACATCGGCACTGAAAACGGCGCTAAGCTTGCGCTTCAATTCCTGTGTGGTCATGGGAAATAATTCCTGAAATCTTTGAAAAAAACGAGTAACTATATCAAAAAAGACGTCGGATCACTTTGATGGTTCATCTTCAAGCCATTAGAAGAAAACAATGAATATTCATAACTTTTCAGAATGCTCTTGTCAAAGAATTTGGATGGTTTTTGGTCCGCAAATACCTAAAAACAAACACTCATTCATTTTCCTTTGCCTTGTTCTCGGCTGGATGGTTTTTTCAGGATAGTACATAATGCCGTTGATTTTCTTAAACATCTTGGTAATATCAGATTAAGGATAAAACAGACAGGTGCCTTTGGCAAAATCTGAAACCCTAATTGATCGTAACCAAAAGCAGCGAAACGAAGATTTCGCTGACGGGGAAATCCTGGACATCACAGCCAAAGGCAGGCAAGCCTCGACTTTCCCTCATTTAGGGTAAACCGAAAGAGGAACCAACGCCATGAAAATGAGCTTCAATGGGCCAATAGAAGGTGTGCTGCTGATTCACCTTTCCGGAGAATGGCGCATTGGCGGCGACCTGCCTCCTGTTAAAGAAATACAAAATCAGCTGATGTCGGAAATAGATATTCGAAAAGTCGCCTTTGACGCAAAAGATCTCACCCAGTGGGACAGCAGTCTACTCATCTTACTCAAAAAAATCAAAACACTCTGTTCTGAAAATAGCATTTTTATGGATCACGAGGGACTTCCCAAAGGTGCAAAACGTCTTCTTGAACTGGCCACAGCCGTACCGGAAATTTCAGATGCAAAAAAAGTCAAGGAACACGAAACATTCCTTTATCTCGTAGGAGCGGAAACAGTCCATTTTTTCAGATCAGCCAGAGAAATGATTGCGTTTATTGGCGGGGCATTTTTAGCTTTTATCAGGTTTTTTAAAGGCAAAGCGCGTTATCGTCGTACTGACCTGACCATGGCCATCCAGGAATGTGGTGCACAGGCACTTCCCATTGTATCTCTCATTAGCCTTTTGGTGGGTTTAATTCTTGCCTTTGTCGGTGCCATACAGTTAAAAATGTTTGGTGCGCAAATCTACATTGCCAATCTCGTGGGTATTGCCATGGTCCGTGTCATGGGGGCTGTCATGACCGGCACCATCATGGCAGGTCGAACAGGGGCCGCCTTTGCTGCTCAGATCGGTACAATGGAGGTGAATGAAGAGATTGACGCCCTTAAAACTCTCGGTATTTCACCGATGGAATATCTGGTTTTACCAAGAATGCTGGCCCTGGTCCTCATGATGCCCCTTCTGTGCCTTTATGCAGATCTCATGGGCATTTTAGGCGGGTCGATCGTCGCCGTAGGAATGTTTGATATAAATATGTTTCAGTATTATATTCAAACCAAAGGGGCTGTCAGCCTGAATGACTTTTGGATCGGACTATTCACCAGTGCTGTCTTTGGTGTTCTCGTGGCCCTGGCAGGATGTCTCCGTGGCATGCAGTGCGGACGAAGTGCTTCCGATGTGGGTAATGCAGCCACCTCGGCGGTGGTTACATCCATCGTCAGTATCATCGTAGCAACAGCAGTCATAACCATCATGTGCAACGTAATTGGTATTTAACCCAAATTGCAATGGCTAAAGAGCAAAATGGCTCACCCTCAACAAACCACAAAACCGGCTCCATACATCACTATCCGTGACCTAACCATGGCTTACGACAGCTTTGTGGTTATGAAAGATCTAAACTTTACAATAGATCGTGGTGATGTCTTCATTATCATGGGGGGCAGCGGTTGTGGAAAAAGCACACTCATGAAGATCATGGTGGGGCTTAAGGAGCCTGCAAAAGGACAGATTTTTTATAACGATTTGAGTTTTTGGGAGGCAGACCTTTCCGATAGGATGAATATAATGAAACATATCGGAATTCTCTATCAATATGGTGCACTTTGGAGTTCTATGACCCTGGCTGAAAATGTAGCGTTTCCGCTTGAGGAATACACGGATCTGGGACATAATGAGATCTGGGAACTGGTGTCTTTAAAACTTGCCATGGTAGGCCTATCAGGATTTGAAGATTTCTATCCTTCTGAAATCAGCGGAGGCATGCGGAAACGGGCCGCACTGGCGCGTGCCATTGCATTGGATCCGGATATTCTGTTTTTCGATGAGCCGTCAGCAGGACTGGACCCTGTCAGTGCAAAAAGGCTGGATGATCTTATTTTAGAGCTGAGAGACAGCCTCGGGGCAACCATCATCGTTGTAACCCATGAACTGGCAAGCATCTTCGCCATCGGCAACAACTCTGTATTTCTCGATCCGGAAACCCGAACGATGATTGCCCAGGGAAACCCTAAGATGTTGCTTGAAAATACTCAAGACCCAAAAGTGCTAAATTTCCTTATGAGGGGAGACACGGAAGGACGTATATTTTGAGTAATAGAGCCAGTAAAACCGTCATCGGTATTTTTGTCATAAGTGCGTTGGCTTTGGTTGTTGCAGGCGTTCTCATCTTTGGTTCCGGTGATTTACTGAAGGAGAGATACAAATTCATGTTATTTTTTCAAGACTCTGTTAAAGGCTTGAATGTGGGGGCTCCTGTTGTTTTTAAGGGGGTCAAGGTCGGTGAAGTGAAGGATATTGCCGTGATAGAAAATCCCTTGAAGTCATCCTTTTACATTCAAGTCATTATTGAGCTGACGTCGGGTAAAATCAAACAATCTATTACCAAGGAGTTTGGTGGTGTTAAAGAAACATATGAATATTGCAATCAACTCATAAAGCAGGGTCTAAGGGCTGAGCTGGGTCTGCAAAGCGTGGTGACCGGCCAGTTACAAATAGAGCTTAATTTCCATCCGGAAGAAAAAGCCGTTCTTTTTGGGGGAAATGACCGTTGGCAGGAGATCCCGACAATCCCTTCCAAGTTTGAAAAATTTACAAAGACACTAGAAAATCTTCCCCTTGATGAAATTGTAAATAAACTAACGTCTTCGCTGAATCGAATAGATGCCCTGTTAACCTCTCCTGAAATACCTGAGATCCTGAAATCCATGAAGCTGACCATGGAAGATGCAAGACAGTTTTCTTACAAAGCAAATACAGAAATTCAACCTCTAATAAAAAAGTTGGATGCAGTTCTGGAGACGTATAGCAAATTTGCTCAAAATTTGGACCGGCAGATCGATCCGCTGTCATCCAACGTCCAAAAACTTGTAAAAATGGTTGCTGAAGCATCGCAACAAGCGGATAAGACTCTTAAGACCTTTGAGAACGTTGTCAGTGAAGACTCCATTACAATGGTGGAGCTGAAAGAAACGCTAAAAGAATTTACGTCTGCGGCAAGATCCATACGTAACCTTGCCGATTATCTCAACAGACATCCTGAAACGATCGTGACGGGCAAAACTGTAGACATTGGAGACAATAGGTGAAAACCATGAAGAAATATTACACGGCTCTGACAATGTTCATATTGGGCGTTATTTTTTTGATCTCGGGGAATTGTACCCTAAGATCGAGCACAACAACCAGATTCTACATTTTAAGTCCGCTGGTACAACCTGTGGTTGAAAAACAGGTTAAAAAAGAAAAACACTGTAAGACCATAGGGATTGGTCCTATTGATCTGCCGGCGTATCTTGATCGGCCCCAGATCGTGACACGTGTCAACCCCAATGAACTCAAACTCGCTGAGCTTGATAACTGGGCAGAACCATTAAAGGATAATGTTACCCGTGTTCTCGCTGAGAACATATCCCGGTTGCTTTGCACAGAGGATGTTGTCATCTTCCCTTGGAAAAAATCTTCCCCTATCGACTACCAGATAGACATTAAAATTATTTGGATGGATGGGAAACTCGGCGAAAAAGCCATTCTGGCCACCCAATGGGCCATTATAGATGCTTCCGGCAAATCCGTCCTATTGACAAAACAATCACAATACACCGAATCCGTCACCGAAACCACCTATTCAGCACTTGTTGCCGCGCACAGCCGGTTGATCGCCGCCTTTAGCCACGACATTGCTCAAGCTGTTACATCTCTCTCCTCATAGCATATGGTTTATTAACGGCCCCTATTATAGTCAACATTTTGACAGTCATCATCCTTTTTTGTCAAATTTTTATCGAAAAAATCTTCACAATCCAATAAATAACCATCTATATTTACTTCGTTTTTAACATTTCCTTCTTCAAGCAAATCCGGCACACTTATTGCTTATATAACACTGAATAAAATCTCTTTATTTAAAACAATGGCAGAGTTCAATTTTTGGACACTGTTTTTCCATCTGCGATAACCATATGAAACTGAGCAAAAAACTCATATCGACCACCTTGTGTACGGTCCTGTTACCGCTGGTAATTGTAACGTCGGTATCCCTTTGGTATATCACCGGACAATTCCGCAACCTGTATATCGATTCGGCTCAGGGTTATCTTCGCGCTGGAGCAGAAAAACTCTCGGGATATTTCGCACAGCGTGTTTCCGAGGTTTCCGCTTACGCCAACACTTCCCTGATACGCACCATGGACTGGCAGAAAATCGGACCTTTTTTTCATAAGGAGTTTAAGCGCTATAATGGCGCGTATGAAAAGCTCTTTCTGGGAGCGCCAAACTCCAATTACTATGTGACATCCGGAGGTAACCCAGCCTATGGCGGATTGGCCAGTTTTGACGATGCAAACCCCAAAGCCAAGCTGAAATCCATCGCCAAACGTAACTACTGGCAATACCTGGTTGGCGACAATCCCACGGCGGAGGCACGGACCTATGTATCAGATCCCATTATCTCATACACCACCGGTGTCCGTCAGGTGGTGGTCGGTGCGACGATTATATCCGAGTCGGGCAACAGGGTCCTGGGCATGGTGGGCGGAACCATCCAATGGGATGTCATCGAGTCGCTGATCAACGGAGTGCGAGACGGAATTCTCAGAGATTTCGGAAAATCTGCCAAGATATGCCTGGTCGAACAAAATGGCATTTACGTGTACCATTGGAATCCTGCTAAAGCCATTCATCTCAAACTGAACAATAAGGGCAGACCTATCCTCAACGAGATCGGTGAAAAGGTCGCTGTGCGGATGAAAATTACCGAGGAACCATCCAAAGATTTGGCTCTGGTCGGCAAAGAAATGATCCAGGGCAAAGAAGGCTTTGCTTTCTTTACCGATCCGAAGCTTGGTCAAGAAATGGCCATCATATTTGCACCTGTGCGGTCGGCCAATTATTCCATAGCGCTGGTCGTCCCAAAGCATCAGATCCTATCTTCGCTAAAATACCTTCGATGGTTCTTTGTTGCAATTGCCCTGGTCTCTATCTTGCTTGTTATGGTGATTTATTTGTCGGTAGCCAAAAGAATTACCCATCCTATTGAAGCATTGAGCATAGCGGCGAAGAATTTGGCAAAAGGTAACTGGCAAACACACATTACTCCCAATGGAAGTGATGAAGTTCGTGATCTGACGTTGGCCTTTGACGAAATGGCCGCTTCTTTAAAAAAACGTGAAGCAGCTTTAAAAGAGAGTGAAGCCCGATTTCGGGCCATTTTCGAATCGACATCGGACTGCATTCTGGTTTGGGACAAAAAATACAACTGCCTGTTTGCGAATCAGGCTGCAATACATCATTTATTTACAACGGGCGATAATATATCAGGCGAGAATATACAGAATGTTTTGGGCCATATACCGGATCTCGCGAATTCCTGGGTTCAACGCATCGATAAAGTCTTTGAAAACGGCCAAGGAATGAGGGCCGAAGATGCTGTTTTTATGAACGATAAAACCGTTTATCATGAATCTGTCTTTTCTCCCATAAGAAATGCTGAAAGATATGTTATTGCCGTCGGTATCGCGTTTCGTGACATTACCGAGAGAAAAGAGGCAGCAGAAAAAATCATTAAGCACAATGAGGAAGTATCAGAGGCC
>JASFGF010000133.1:0-7342 GCA_050123915.1 Desulfobacterales bacterium
TTCAATGGGATTTAAATCTGACCGTTGTACGTTTTCAACAATGGACATTTCCAGCATATCTGGATCTGTGATGGTTTTGACAAGAATCGGCACCTGTTTCAACCCTGCTTTTTTAGCAGCGCGCAGGCGTCTTTCACCGGCGATAAGTTCATATCCATTGTTGTCTTTTCTAACCAAAAGGGGCTGTATGATGCCTTGCTGACGAATTGAACGGGCCATATCCTCCAATTCATTGTCGGGAAATCGCAAACGAGGCTGGTAACGATTGGGCTGAATCAACCCGATATCACAGTGAAAATATTCTTTTGAAATATCTCCCATGGGTTCAAAATCGGGCAATAACGCATCAAGACCTCTTCCCAATGCCAATTTTTTGGTTTTTTTTGGACCTGATTCGGCTTTTTTACTTTTAGTTTCTTTTTTCATTATAATGGCGTTAATCTCGTCGATAAATGTGTTGAATAACGAATGGTTAACACGCTGATTTGATCGCTTCAGTCATATTAAAACGTCACGGATACGGCATCCTGCTGAACACGTCGTTCAGGAGAATTTATTGTTCATGATCTCTTTTGCCAGATTAAAATAACTGCGGGCCCCTTTGGAGGTTGCATCGTACAATAAGATCGGCTTTCCGAAACTCGGCGCTTCTCCCAATCTTACATTTCTTGGAATCATGGTCTTGAATACCAGTTGCTTGAAATATTTTTCGGCATCTTGGGCCACCTGATAAGACAAATTTGTTCTTTTATCAAACATGGTGAGAAGTATACCCGCAATCTTAAGTTTAGGATTCAAATTATACTTGATGCGCTTCATGGTTTGAAGAAGTTGCCCAAGGCCTTCCAATGCATAAAATTCGCACTGAAGCGGAATTAGCATAACATCGGCTGCAGTCAATGCATTAACCGTTAAAAGGCTCAAAGAGGGTGGACAGTCAATGATGATGTATTCAAATGAATTTTTAATTTGGGATAAAAGCGTTTTTAGGGCCATTTCACGCTTGGGTTTTGACATCATTTCCACTTCAAAACCTATCAGCTCAACCCTTGAGGGTATGATTTTCAAGGTTTCTATATCACTATCCAAGATAAGATTCTCGGCATCGACATTACCAATCATACCGTGATATAATGATTTTTCAATACGATTTTTATCGATTCCCAAACCGGTGGTTGCATTTCCCTGGGGATCACAATCCACAAGGAGAATTTTTTTTTCCGAAACTGCCATGGCCGCCGACAGGTTTACGGCTGTTGTCGTTTTGCCCACACCACCTTTCTGGTTGGCTATGCATATGATATGAGTCATGGTGACGAACTTTACCATAAAACATGATGTTTGAAAAGTATATAAGGATATGATTTGACTATTAACCAATTGAGTAATAAATTATGAGATATGCAGCATGACCATAGGGTGTCGGTGTCTTTTTTATTCATACAAAAACCGAGCCCCTCTTTATCGAGGTTTTCATGAAAGTCGTTAAACAATGTATTTTGCTATGTACTATTCTAATTTTTGTGTGTGGCATTATCTTCCCTAAAAGTGTTTCCGGGATTACGATACAAGAGGAAGAAGAGCTGTCTCGCGAGTTTATGAAGCTTATTTTATCACACTACGAAATTATCAGAGACCCATTGATCGTAAATTACGTCAACGACGTCGGCCAAAAAATCGTCTCGACGCTTCCTCCTCAGCCTTTTTCATACCATTTTTATGTAATAAAGGAAGATACCTATAATGCTTTTGCCACTCCGGCAGGTCACATTTTTATATACAGCGGACTGATGGAAGCAATGGATAATGAAGAAGAACTGGCATGTATACTGGCCCATGAAATTTCCCACGTGATGTGTCGTCATATTTCTCAGAAAATAGAAAGGGCTGAAAAAGTAAACATCGCCACACTTGCCGGGGTTGTTGCCGGCGTGCTTCTTGGAACCGCCGGAGCATCGGCAGCTGCCAATGCCGTCACCTTTGGATCTATGGCAGCCGGCCAATCCTATGCACTGGCCTACGGACGTGAAGACGAAAGGCAAGCGGATCAGATCGGACTCAACATTCTGAGAAAAGCTGGATATAACGGTAAAGGACTGATATCTACACTGAAAAAAATGCGAAGCAAACGCTGGTTCGATTCAAACCAGATTCCGACGTATCTGACCACCCATCCGGCTTCAGAAGAACGGATGGCGTATATCGACACCTGGCTAGAGAAACACAAAAAAACAGAGAACCATATCGATGACTATCCTTTTAAAAGGGCCCATACACGGCTCGTTGCCATGTACGGAGATGAGAATGTTGCATTAAGAACGTTTAAATCAGAAGTACATAATCATCCCGACGACCCTTTGGCTTATTATGGATACGGCCTGATCCTGGATAGAAAAGGCGACCACAAAGCTGCTGAAACTTACCTTAAAACAGCATTGGGAAAAAGGGCATTTGATCCCTATATGTTAAAAGATCTTGGTCGGTTATACTTTCTCGAGGGAAATTATCAGCAAGCATTCAGTATTCTGGATGGCGCTGCCAGTATTAATTCGAATGATCCTGATATACTTTTTTATCTGGGGCGTACCCAGGTAGAACTCGGTCATCTCGCGGATGCAGTGGAAACGTTTGAAAAGCTTACTTTAAAACAACCAAATTATCCTCGTGCGTTTTATACCCTTGGAGAAACGTATTGGAAGCTTGGGAAGGAAGGTGATGCGCATTATTACCTGGGTATACATTACAATAATAAAAGGGATTTTAAAAATGCCGTTTTTCATCTAAAAAAAGCCATAGAGAACATCGACGAACCCTATAAAAAGGCCAAAGCAGAGGAATTGTTGAAGGAAATCAGAGTAAAAAAGAGTCAATCAGAAAAGGATGACAGCAATAAAAAGCAAACGAATTAATAAGCAGAGAGATTCAATTCGACGAAAAATTCGGGCTGGGGTGTGGGATTTGAACATGTATATCAGCATCGATCAAAATGAGAAAATTGCATGGTGAATGTCCCTCTTCCCTGTGTGGCTGATCGTAATGACGTGGAATATCCGAACATGCGCGCCAAAGGAACCACAACCCGTATCACCTGTACGCCCATTTTATGCTCGATAGATTCAATTTTTCCATTTCGAGAATTGAGATCTCCTATCACCTCTCCCATAAAAGTTTCCGGAACAAAAACCTCCACATTCATAATCGGATCAAGGAGAAACGATTCACCTTTCGTCAGTGCTGTTTTGCATGCCATAGATGCACTGACCGTATAGGCCAGTTCAGTGCTCAAAGATTCTTTATATACCCCTCCGGTGAGAACGGCCTCAACATCGACCACGGGATACCCCATAAATGCGCCGCTCTCTAAAGATTCCATCACACCTTTTCTGATAGCGGGGATAAACATATCAGGTATTGTTTCATCAGTAATTTCAGATCTGAATCTGTTCTCCGAACCCCTCTCCAGAGGCATCAGCTTTAACACGACTTTGGCAAAATGTCTTTGTCCCGCCACCTCCTTGTCGAATACTGCGGACGCTTGCCCTTCTTTTTCAATGGTCTCCCGGTACATCACCTGTGGTTTTCCCACATTGACATTGGTCTTGAATTCTCGCTGCATACGACTGATAATCACTTCGAGGTGAAGTTCTCCCATTCCGGATAAAATTGTCTGTCCGGTGTCTTCATCCTTTTGAAGTTTAAGTGTCGGATCTTCAGCCATAAATTTTTCGAGCACCTGATCAAGTTTTTCCTGGTCAGCATGGGTTTTAGGCTCGACAGCCACAGATATAACAGGTTCGTAAAAGTCTATGTTTTCTAATAAAACAGGATGATCGATGGAACAAAGCGTCTCTCCCGTAGAAGATTCTTTTAATCCGATAACCCCGACCAGGCTGCCGGCACCGGCGGAATCGATGCGTTCTCTCTTGTTGGCATGTATTTTTAATATTCGTGAAAGCTTTTCATTTATTTTTCGAGACGGATTGTAGGTATCGGATTTGGCGTTCATGGTTCCGCTGTAAATTCTGACATAGGATAGTTTACGACCCTCTATCATCGACACTTTGAATATGAGGGCTGCAAGGGGATCACTGCTATTCGGTTTGCATTCGACAACTTGACCGGTTTCAGGGTGTACACCTTTAATTGGAGGCACATCTAAAGGGCTTGGCAAAAATTCTACAATGGCGTCAAGAAGCGGTTGTATTCCTTTATTCCTCAACGCGCTGCCGCAAAGGATTGGGACCAGTGTCAGATCTATGGTCGCCTTTCTGATAGCGACAACCAATCTTTCCGGAGTAACGGGGGTCTCTGATAAATAGTCCTCCATGATATCATCATCAACTTCAGCAACGGTTTCGATCAGTTTCTCACGATACTCTTTTGCAGTGTCGAGCAGGTTCGAAGGAACATCTTCTTCCCTAAAAGTTGCTCCCAGGGACTCATCTTCCCATATGATTTGTTTCATGTTAATGAGATCGATAACGCCTGAAAAGTCATCTTCTAAGCCCACCGGCAGCTGCAAAATCAGCGGACTGGCATTCAATCTTTTTTTCATCATTTCAATGGCGCCAAAAAAGTCAGCGCCGACTCGATCAAGTTTGTTGATAAAGGCCATCTTCGGGACATGATACTTGTCAGCCTGCCGCCATACCGTTTCCGACTGAGGTTCCACACCGCCAACGGCACAAAAGACACCCACAGCCCCGTCAAGTACCCGTAAAGAACGTTCAACCTCGATGGTAAAGTCGACATGTCCCGGTGTATCTATGATCTGGACATCCTTTCCCTTCCAAAGGCAAGTGGTCACAGCGGAAGTAATGGTAATTCCCCGTTCCTGTTCATCAGGCATCCAGTCCATAATCGCTTCACCATCATGAACTTCACCGATTTTATGAGAACGGCCGGTATAGTACAACATCCGCTCTGTTACCGTTGTCTTTCCGGCATCAATATGGGCGATAATACCGATATTTCTTATATTTTTAATGTGATTCTTTTTTTTCATCGTATTAAAAGCATGTTGGCTTTAAACGGAAAACGCAGATCGATATGACCGTTCAGGGTCATCAATTCTTTTCCGCTGATCAGAATCTTTACCGCATCGATTTCGGGAATATTCAATGTTAACGAATTGACCATCGAATATATCGTAAAAAGTTCCGATTTCACCCCGCCGGGATGAGCATCTCTAATGGTGTCGGACATATCGACATAAGCTGTACCATCCCGGGTAATATAAAATGCCTTGAGTGCCGTTTCTTCAGGAATTGTCCTCATAAGGCCGGTCCTGGGGCCTTCGATAAGGGCTTCGACAATGTTTTTACCAAATTCGGATAGATTGTCTGAATGAAACATATCCCTTGTTTCAGCTTTGAGAAACGAATTGTCTTTATCGGAAAAATATAAATGAACAACAGATTTTTTTGACTGTTGAGTTTCTGTAATTCCTGTGTTCTGCTCAACTTGATCCATACCCGATGATACGATGGGCCTATTCAAAAAAGCGACGCATATGACGATTCCGACAATAATGAAAAAAGATACATTGCATATATTATGATTCTTCATCATGAGTTAACCGTTTATCATTGATAAAACAAAAATTTTTTAAGCCAATATGCTTCTTGTGTCAAGGCAAGAAGGAAATTTCGCATTTTAAAAAAATGAGCACATAATAAAAGAGGTCAGCATCATAAGCCAACCTCTTTATTTCTATCAGTGGCGCTGAACGGAATCGAACCGATAACCCCATGACTGCCGGAGCAGGAAGTAAAAACAATGAATTCAACTGCTTGTCTGCAATCAAATGCTTAAACTTGGTGAATCATAACAAATCATACGAAATCGTCAAGGCCAAATGTATTCCAGGTGCACCCTAAAAGCGGATATTTTCAGTTTGTATATCTTGATCAAATCCTCAGGAGGTCACTTTGAAGGACGGCCAAAAAAGAGAGAGGCTTTAGACAGGTTCAAAAATAAAGATCGAAAAAATACACAAGAAATGAATGGTAGAATTAATCGAATCTTTAGTCCATCCATTCGCAATAATAAGTCAATAGTCTGACCGAAAAATAATCCTTCTGTTTTAGCTGAACACAATTTGAGATATTCGCTTCATCTTCTTTCATAATAACGATAATATATCAAGCAGATATCAAATCAGACATCAAATCAATGTCGTCAAAAAACAACTCTACCGAATCATCTTCGGATGAATTGTATAACGCCATGACTGATTCGGCAATTTGGGTAGCATATGGTTCGATGGGAAATATATTGTGGGTCCGAAGGATTGCAACCAAGGCGTTCATCCCTTTGGAGATAGAACTCACGATCATTTCATTTTCATAGGTTTCTTCACAGAGAAATGAAAAACTTCCTTTTTGCAGCATTGAAGACGCCACTTTTTTCAGATTTTTGTCGATGATTGCATATTCCCTGATTTTGAGGTTATTTTTGTCCCCATCTCGAGAAATCACATATTTTTGACGCATATCTTTTCTCCTTTTCATCCGGTTTCTATACTTATATATTCTCTCCTTCATTCTGGGACTGACTTGGATTCGCTTCTGATTCTATATTGTTTTTATCCAGTTTTCGTTGTTTCTTTTGTTCTTTCTTTTTCTTCCTTGCCAATTCTTTTTGACGTTTATTAAATGAAAAATTTGATCTTGCCAATTTGTTGCCCCCTTGGCTGTTATTGTTTATAATGACAACAAGAAAAGGATCTATAAGCGGACTTTATTGAGGCTTAACGTCTGATGATAGCGAATGGTGAAGGTATAAATCCAAATCAAACAAAAAGGCATCCCCTCAATATCAGAAGGAATGCCCTTGTTGCTCAGAACATAAGACTAAATCACAGTGACATTTGCAGCGGCAGGACCTTTTTGTCCTTGCTCTATATCAAAGGAAACTCGGTCGCCTTCATTGAGGGATTTAAAACCGTTTGTATTGATCGCTGAATGATGAACAAACACATCCGGACCGTCTTCCTGCTCAATGAATCCGAACCCTTTTCGGTCGTTAAACCACTTAACAGTTCCATTGGTCATGATAACATCCTCCTTTCAAAATATTTTCAAAATCTTAAACTGGAGGATGGTACATAAGAAAATGAACTGTTCCTTCAGAAAAAAACCGTCCCGCAGATTAAACAGGACTTAATTGATTAAACGTATAATAATCTTTATTTAGAAAGAAAGCAAGCTAATTGTTTGTTATTTTTAAATATATGATAATACTCATTTAAACGTGCAAAAATGAAATGTTGTGCGAACAATGCCTGAGACCGCTTTGTATGGCAAGTTTTTTGGTTTCATGATGCTTGCATGATTCTTGA
>JASFGF010000134.1:0-7340 GCA_050123915.1 Desulfobacterales bacterium
TTGGAATCCGATGCCCCTGCAAAAGACCAAATGGGAAGACCGTATATTTCGTCACGCATATCTGCTAAAGCCGCCTGGGTCAAGCTCCATTCAGGGCAACCGTAGGATACGACTGCGGACTTCATGTCAAGAGCGCTGACGTTGGGGCCGAAAAGAAACGGCGCCCCTTTAGCGGCAAGCTGATGCAAAATCAGCCCTGCCAGGTTTTCAGCAATCCCCATGGCCATTGCTCCGGCAAGGGTTACCGGCGCGCCGCCACCGGCATTTGAACCGGACGGGAGACAGATAGGGATTCCTTTGCGGGCGCAAAAAATGAGTCTGTCCATGACATGCGCAGGAAATCGTAAAGGACTTATGGCTTCCGAATAATTTAACAGAAAAGGTTTTTGGCGAAGTTGGTCTTCACCGCCGGTTACCATGCAGGCAATTTCATAGATTTTGGCGATGTCCTCGCCGCGGTCAGCGATAAACACAATCGGCTTGTTGGTGTTTTTTATCATTTCAGCAAAGGCGTAAACATAAATATAATCGACGTTTGAAACATCCTCGGGGTTTCCCATAGACATGGCAAAGGAAATGTTTTCGAGACCATCAACAAGTTTAGCGAAATTACCGGTGTCTGATAGGATGCACCTGCGTCGCTCTCCGGTTTCCAAATCCAGAGTGAACGTCGTATCCGAGCCTGTGCCGTAAAACGGACTCTCATCTACCAATGGCATGGTTTTATTGCCAAGCTGATCGTAAAGGGTGATCTGGCGAGGCGCAGATCGAAGCGCTTCTTCAGCCATGTAGGAAGGGAGTCGGATCCAGTCTTTATCAAACACCCTGCCGCCGGCAGCAGCCAGCATATCAAGGCATTCGGTATGTTCCATTTTTATGCCGGTCTTTTCAAGGATTTCAAGGGCCGCTGTGTGAATGGCCAGGGCCTGCCGGCGGTTCAAAACTTTTAACCTTGGTTGAAATGTGGGGATAGGACCGGGTTCCATGTCATCTCCTTATTATATGAATCATCTTAAGTTATATTGAGAAGTTTTTTGGTTTCAAGAACTGCGGCTCCTGCATCCGGGGCATAAGAATCGGCTCCGATATCTTCGGCAAACTTTCTTGTGACCGGCGCACCTCCAATAATTACTTTGACATGATCTCTTTGACCCGAATCCATCAAAGCCTTGATCGTTTTAGCCATGGAAGGCATGGTGGTGGAAAGCAGTGCCGACATACCCAAAATATCGGCTTTTGATTCTTTGATTTTATTGACAAATACTTCCGGAGCAACATCCACGCCAAGATCGATAATATTAAAGCCGGCACCTTCCAACATCATACCCACAAGGTTTTTGCCAATGTCGTGTAGATCACCCTTGACCGTTCCCAAAACAATATTACCCTTGGTTGTCATAGCATTATCCTGAAAGTGTGGTTTTAATACCTCGACGCATTCTTGCATGGTTTTAGCAGACCGTAACATTTGGGGAACGAAAATGGCACCTTTGGAAAATTTGTCGCCCACAACATTCATGGCCTCTATGAGACCCTGATCAAGAATGTCCTGGGCCTTTTGTCCGGCATCAACAGCCTTGAGCGTCTCCTCCTTTGCTGTTTTGATATCTCCTTTGATGACTGCATCCAACAGTGTTTGGTAACTCATCGGTTTCCCCCTTTTTAAGTTTTGCTTTCCGGTTGGTTACTCTTTCCTAAGTTGAGCGGTTTTCAAGTTTGCTGCAGATATAAGGAAGATGTTGTTTCGCTATAGTCGTCTATGCGGAACACCATCTGACGCAGTAGATGCGGTAAACTTTGAAATCCCGCAGGGTTTCAAATTATTGAAATTCAAATGTCATAATACCTTAAAAATATAGTTAATTTAACCATTTCAAAAATTTGAAACGATCAGCTTAGGTCTTTATTAATTATGCCACTTTGATAGGCATTGATAAAATCACCGCAGTATTCATCTTTGCCAAGGATCATCCGGGCAGACAGCAGGTTTGCCATGAGAAGTTTATCGGTGGGGTCTAAAATGGCAGCAGACAAACCCTTGAGTATGCACAGCGATAAAAAAATGCGGTTGATCAAACGCCGTGCAGGAAGACCAAAAGAAATATTTGAAAGGCCGCAAATGGTGTTGACGCCGGGAAAGTCGTCCATGATCGTTTTGATAGCACCTAAAACAGCGTTGCCCATTCGCGTGTCTACAGAGACCGGCTGCACCAGAGGATCGACGTAAATATTCTCGAGAGCTACGCCCTCGTCTGTCAATCTGTTAATCAATTCAGCACCAGCTTGAACCCTGTCTTCGATGGTAACCGGCATGGCCGTTTCTGCCATGCACAGTGCAACGATCCGGCAAGGTTGGGCGGTTACAATCGGCAGCATGGCATCAAAACGATCTTTTTCCAGAGAAATCGAGTTGATCATTGGCTCGCCTCGATGGTGTTTGATTGCTTCTGACAGCGCCTTGGGACTGGGACTGTCCAGACAAAGTGGCAGATCAACAGCATCTTGAACCGTCTCAACCAGCCAGCATAGATATTCGGTTTCCCGATCCACAAACGTACCGGCATTTACATCGATGAAATGAGCACCGGCATCGGCCTGACTTTTTGCGACTTGAACTATAAATTCACTATTTTGCTGTTCAACCGCTTCGGCAATGCGCCTTCGACTGGTGTTAATATTTTCACCCACGATAAGCATGCTCAACCTCTTTTCCACCTTAAAAATTATTCATGATAGTATTTTAACCTGCAAATAGTCCGGGTTTACCAAACCAAGGGTTTATATATCCAACCTTTGTCTCCATCTGCATGTTGCACATATATCCAGCTCCCTTTTTCTTTTATAACTTTAAACGCAACGCCTCTTTCGGTTTTAAATACAATGCTATATTTAGTGCCGGGGCCCGATCGTATATTGCAATCTTCTTTAATGGTAATAACCGATGGAATTTTATGAACAAGAGTATTTTTTACCCATCCTTTATCTCCTTCAAAATCAACAAACAGGATCCAGGAACCAGATTTTTTAATCACTTTTATTGGATAGTATTTATAGACTTGCCAAAGGGTATCATAATTCGTTCCGGGCCCTGAACGAATATTTGCAATTGAGACTGAAACTGCAAGACGTTCTCCGGCATAAGCCACATTCGAACAGCTTATAACAGAAATTAAGATAATCGCTGAAACAAAAACAAGGAAATAAAATTTTCCCAAAGTATTCCTTTTGTTCTGAGTTTTCATAATCTTTTCCACAAGCATTATCTTATTTGTGTCAATGCGGTTTTATGAATTTTTCAGCGTGTAGCAGAAAACAAGTTTTTGTCCCAAAAACCAATGAGCGAGAGGTTTGACGGATGCGTGCCAAAATAACATCCCTCTGGAGAAATATTTTCGAGAATATGAAAAATATCCTCAAAGAGGATTTCTTTTTTGCGTTTGTATATTTTGTCGATGTTTTCCAATTTTTCTGCTTGACGCAATTTTTGTTCTAATTTTAATAACTTTTCTAAAATCTCTTGATCAAGAGCGACTGTTCGCAAAAAATTCATACAGTCATCGATCAGGTCGTTAACGTTAAGTGTCGTACTTTGACTAATTATATAGAGCCTGTATTCATTTCCCAACTTCATTTTGTCTTATTTGTTATTTTCCCAAGCTTTTTTATATTCTGCTATTTTTGCCAAATACGCATGTCGCATATCTTTCGAAGCAATCCTGGCCATTTTATCGGACACCAAAGTAAAATTGGAAGAAAGCAACGAGTTTTTAATAATTGATCCATCTTTAGGGAGAAATGCCGTGAGAGCAAGGAGCAAAACAGAAACAATCAATACACCTTTGACGATACCGACTCCAGCTCCGAATGTCCGATCAACACTGCTCAGTATGTCTATTTTAAGCAGGGATTTGACAATTCTTCCTAAAATGCTGATTGTAATTATGACACCAAAAAAAATACTTAAGAAACTCAATAGGTTGATCTTTGAAGCATCTGGCATCCAGTGTAATAAGAACTTGGCAACTTCAATGTAACGCGCTGAAGCTGTAAGAAAGCCGGCCAGTAAACCTGTTACTGAAAGCACCTCCCTGATAATACCTGTGAAAATACCTCTGATAAGACAAAAACATAAGGTCGATATAATTATTAAATCAAACAGATTCATTAATTTTTTTTGAGCAGCAGACTTTATAATCGAATCCACTGACCGACAGTATCTATTGCCTGACCACTGCCAAAATGTTTGGTAAACATTTGAAAATAATATAGCTCCTCTTTGCTCCTGATAACCGGGTAATCGGCCTGGGCATCTCTCAAGGCTTCATCGCTGATGGTCTCTTCAAAATATGAAGGGAGGATATCTGCAGATCCGGAACCTTGAGAAAATTCTTGTTTGACGCGCCAGGTGATGGCATCCGGCAGATATTGTTCGAAGGCCTTTCGGAAAATCCATTTTTCGATTTTCTGATCGCCGTCCGGTTTTTGTTTGTATTCCGAAGGAACAGCCAAAACATAACGGAAGAGTTCGCCTGATATTAAAGGTGCAACAACACGAACAGAATTACAATGGTTCATTCGGTCAAGTCTCAGGGAGGCGTTATTGTGCAAAAAAGCGATGCACTCCATCTGGCGCCGAAACAGCTCTTCAAGTGGAAATTCTTTTAGGTAAATATAACCGCAAAAAATTTCGTCACCACCCTCTCCGGAAAGCAGAATCTCGATACCTTGGTCACTGGCATATTTAGAGATAAGATAGTTTGAGACTGAACTTCGTACCAGAGAAGGATCAAAAGACTCCAAGTAATAGATGACTTCGGGCAGGACTTTTAAAATTTCATCGAGGTCTACCATAAGCTCATGGTGATCTGACTTGATGTGTTCGGCCAGCAAGCGAGCGCTTTTTATGTCTTCACTTTCTCCCACGCCTAAAGCAAAGGTTTTCAATCTGGCGCTGGCTCCAAATTTTTCTTTATACAAATCACTTGCCAATGTGTTGATAACGCTGCTGTCCATACCGCCACTGAGCAAACCGCCTGTTGGGACGGTAAAATCTACCCTCGATCTTAAGCTTTTTTGGATGATGCCTCTTATCTCTACCAACATTTGATCGAGATTGGTATGGAATAATTCAGGCGGTGCTTCTGGAAGTTTGGCGAACTGGATGAGTGTGCCTGTTTTGTCCATATAATGGCCCGGTGGGAATTCATATATATCGTCTGTAATTCCTGTGAGACTTTTAAGCTCGGAAGACAGGTAAAGCGCCCCATTCTTTTTTCCATAAAAAAGGGTTTTGATGCCCAAAAGATCTCTGGCTGCAAACAGGTCTTCTCCATCGGAAATCACGAATGTAAAGATGGCATCATCTAAATATTCGAACATATGACTGCCGTATTGCTTGTAAAGATGTAGCAATAGACGCTCCTCTCTAAAAGGGCCGTCTGGTTCTCCCACGGGTTTTGCCAATTCCTCCCAATTTCCCATTTGGCCGTCGTAACAGATTCTAAACTCTGAAAAACGTGAATTGAAGGTTGGTACCTTTGTATTGTCTTTCTGTAAACCAGCATCTGGATCTCCAAAAATATCGCCTTTAAGATAATTCTGTGCCATTAAAATCTGTGGGCCCTTGAATTTTCCCGACAAATACGGACCACGATGAGCGATTCGTTTAAACATAGTTTCCAAGGCCAGTGTATTTTGTTCATTATAGACTACAGCAAAACCACTCATCTTTATATAACCTCCTTAATATGTAAATCTTCTTCATTTAAGTCACCTAAAGAGATCCATATCAATTTTCGTTCAAAATTTAGGCCAATATATTAGACCGATCGAGAACAATAAAAACTACACTACAGCTTTGTTTCTTAGGGATTCTGCCATGTCGGTTTTTTCCCAGGTAAACTCCGGTTCACTGCGACCGAAATGACCGTAGGCAGAAGTTTTGCGATATATTGGCCGCAGAAGATCAAGATAATCAATGATGGCTGCGGGCCGTAAATCCAAGGTTTCCGATATACTTTTTTATTTTGCGTTCGGGAACCATTCCTGTACTCATAAAGTCGACCATAATAGAAATAGGTTCGACAACACCGATAGCATAGATGATTTGCACTTCACATTATGGGAAAGGCCGGAACAATTTTTAAGGCCGCTGGGACCAACGACCGGTATTTGAAAAAACAAAATCCGGACTTTCAAACACGTCCATCAAAATACGATGATAGTGACACTCTTCCCTTGATCTGAGTGCTGTTTCGGGAAACCGGCGCCGGTAGTTTTTCATTTCGGTTTTTTCCATGACACCTGTCAGAACGCCTTCAAGCATTTCCACCGTGCCGCTGCCTTCATCAAACTGCTCTTTTATCCGCCAGGTGATTTCCTTCGGCAAAAGGTCTTCGAAAGCTTTTCTTAAAATCCATTTTTCTATGGGTGGTGATCCTGCAATCTTCATTTCCGGCGGTATCAGCTGGCCCAATCGGATCATGGTGAGATCCAAAAACGGCACCCGTCCCTCGATGGCATGGGCCATGGTCATTCGATCGACCCGTTGAAGATTTATGTTATGTAATGACGCTACCGACCGGCGTAATTCGCGATGCAAAAATTCCGTGTCTCCGATGTCTTTATAATAGCTGTATCCGCCGAAAAGTTCATCAGCGCCTTCACCTGTAAGTATCACCTTGACATAATCAGCAGCCAAGCGAGAAGTAAAATAACAGGGGATAGCGCTTCGCACCAAATCCTGATCAAAAGATTCAAGGTAATAAATGATTTCCGGCAGCTTCTTTCTGACCTCTTGTTCGGTGAGAATATATTCGTGGTGTATCGTGTCGAGATGATTGGAAACCAATCGGGCTGCTTCGAGGTCTCTGCTACCTTCGATGCCTACGGAAAACGTGTGAAGTTGATCCATATGTTTTCTGGCCAGCGCAGCAATAAGACTGCTGTCCAGACCGCCCGACAAGAATGCCCCTAAAGGAACATCACTCATTAAACGTTTGACCACCGCTGTTTCCAGGGTTTCTCTGATTTTTTCAATGTAATCCTCCACTGGAGCTTGTTGGCTTAAAAGTTCAGGAACCGTGTAAAAGGTTGAAAATCCCCTGGCAGAATGGAAAAAGGCACCGGGAGGAAATTCCCGAACAGAGTCACAATTTGAGGGGAATGATTTTATCTCTGACGCGAAAAGCCAAGCATCGTCTTTTTTACCCAAGTACAGTGGCTTGATCCCGATGGGGTCACGAGCTGCGTAGAAGTTTTGTTCATCAGCGACGACAAAGGCGTACATGCCATCCAAATGTTCGACCATGGACACACCATGGTCTTCGTAAAGATGGACG
>JASFGF010000135.1:0-7296 GCA_050123915.1 Desulfobacterales bacterium
TTTTATTCTGTGTGTATGGCCTGAGGGTAAAAGAACATCGATGGATTTAAGCACATTTTCCATAGAACCATGAGATGTTCCGGCATTCATGATAATGCCTCCGCCAACCGTGCCGGGAATACCCAGGGCGAAATTCATTCCTTCAAGACCCTTTTTCAGGGCATAAGCACACAGGGTTTTCAGATTCGCGCCTGCCATGGCCGTAACAATCACTTCGTCGGCATTTATATCGGTCTGATCAATCGTTTTCAGACACTTTGTCAACGCAATGGCAATGCCATGGATGCCGTTATCCTTAACCAGAAGATTGGTGCCCTTTCCGATGATCAGATAAAAAAGTCCTCTACCCCACGACCATTTGACCAACGTTTTTAAATCTTCAACATTTTCAGGTGTCACAAAAGCCTCGACTGGTCCGCCGACGCGTAACGATGTATGCCTGGACATCGGTTCATCAAATTTGACATTATGTTTAAAACGGCGTTCAAGCCATTTGATGGAATCCGAATCAAGCGACATAACCGTTATTTCCTTTTACAACTCTTTCAGCAGCATTTCTCCAACCTTCCAAACATCTCCCGCACCCAGGGTCAGGAGAATATCATTGGATGCTAAAATTGTTTTCAGATGTAAAACCGCTGCTTCAAGGCTTTCCATATAAACGACATCCTTATGTCCATGACGCTGAATTTCTTCAAACAAAGCAACCCCTTTGACACCGTCTATCTTTTCTTCTCCGGCAGCATAAATGGGAAGAACAACAAGAAGGTCCGACTCGTAGAACGCACGGGTAAAGTCTTCAAACAGCGCCTGGGTTCTGGTATAGCGATGTGGCTGAAACACCACCGCAATTCGTCTGTCCGGCCAGCTTTCCCTTGCGGCAGAAAGCGTGGCCTTAATCTCCGTGGGATGATGACCGTAATCATCGACAACAGTAATCCCCTTTTTTTCGCCTTTAATTTCCAGTCTCCGTTGAACGCCTTCTGCTGTTTGAAGCGCAGATTTTATCACATCAAAGGGTATATCGAGTTCGATACCCACGGCAATGCTTGCCAGAGCATTGTATACATTATGGATGCCCGGTAGATTTAAGATGATCTCTCCCAAAGATGTTCCAAGATGATCCACCGAAAACCTGCTTTTTAACCCTTCAAATACCACGTCTTTTGCTTTAAAATCGGCCTGTGTACTCATTCCATAGGTTGTAAACCGTTTATGAATCTTCGGAATCAGCGACTGGATGGGCTCATTGTCCAAACAAAGAACCGCCAGGCCATAGAAGGGTATTTTTTCAATAAAGCTCAAAAAGACGTCCTTAATGTGGTCGAGATCCCGATAAAAATCGAGATGCTCTCGATCAATATTGGTAACCACAGCGATGGTCGGGGAGATTTTTAGAAAGGAGCCGTCACTTTCATCTGCTTCGGCCACGATGAAATCCCCTTCTCCAAGCAGCGCATTGGAATCGATGCTTTTGAGTTTTCCACCAATAACGATAGTCGGATCAAGCCCCCCTTTACCCAGCACAGAAGCAACAATCGACGTAGTGGATGTTTTCCCGTGTGCACCGGCAATGGCCACACTGTATTTTAATCGCATCAGTTCCGCCAACATCTCTGCTCTGGGTATAACCGGGATCGACCCTCTGCCTGCTGCAACAACTTCAGGATTTTCTGGACCCACGGCCGATGATATGACAACAACATCAGCCCCGAGAATCTGCGTTTCGGAATGACCTTTAAATATGATGCCGCCAAGGCTTTCCAAGCGTCGGGTAATGTCTGAAGAACTGAGGTCTGACCCGGATACTTTATAGCCGAGGTTAAGCAAAAGCTCGGCAATTCCACTCATTCCGATGCCGCCGATTCCCACGAAGTGAATATGGTATTTTTTAAGAAACATGCGTTTGGCTCAATTGGTTTTATTGGTTAAACTTGTCAATTTAATCCAATCAACTCATAACAATCATCAACAATCCTTGCTGCCGCATCGACACGTCCGAGCTCTCTGGACCGCAGCGCCATTTGTTGCAGGGCTTCGGGCTCTTGAACATAATAATTGATTCGTTCCGCAAGAACCTTGCCGCTGAGATCTTTTTCAAGAATCATCTTGGCAGCCCCTGCCTCTTCCAGAGATCGGGCGTTTAATACCTGATGGTTATCTGCCGCAAAAGGAAACGGGATAAAGATAACCCCTTTACCGACAGCTTTGATTTCAGCCACAGTCGTTGCCCCTGCACGGCATATAATGAGATCGGCGCGTTGATACTGACATGCCATTTCCTTGAAAAATGCCCGAGTATCGTTTTCAATGCCATGTTCGTCATATCTTCGCTTGACCTGTGTTCCATCCTGTGCGCCGGTTTGATGCACCAAGAATATATCTTCCTTATTTTCGAAATATTCAAGGGCGTCCAAAAGCGCCATATTTATACTATGGGCGCCCTGGCTTCCCCCCAGTATCAGGATCGTGAATTTTTTCTTTTTGTTGGACGCCATGATATCTGTATTTTTTAACGTTTCTGCACATTGAACGATTTCTTTTCTCACCGGATTTCCGGTAAACCGGATTTTTTTGGGGGATACGCCCATTATGGTTTCTTCAAACGAAACATATATCCGGTCTGCAAAACGAGAAAGAATTCGATTGGTGATCCCCGGCAGAATATTCTGTTCATGCAAAACAATTTTAATTCCCAAAAGCCGGGCGCCCATGACCAAAGGCCCTGCAGAGTATCCGCCAACACCAATCACGATATCCGGTTGAAAGCCTTTAAGGATCAAAATCGATTCAATGATCCCTTTGGGTATTTTTGAGATCGAGACAAGCTGATTCCAAACCCCTCGCCCCTTAAACCCCTCGGCGGTAATGCGCTTATGGGCAAAACCGATTTCCGACAAAATCGAAATTTCAAACGGCTTGCCTGTGCCTACGAACAAGACACTGGTTTCGGCATTTTTTGCCAAAAACTCCTGGGCAATGGCAATTCCCGGAAAAAGATGGCCGCCGGTTCCTCCTCCCGCAATGACGACCCGAAGGGCTCCCGTAGACGGTCCCATTGGTCGAAGTTTTTTTCCCTCCATCCCTCTTTTATCATCTTGATCCATAATCGCCGTTTGCTATCTGTCACGGGTCACTCGTCACGGGCCACTCGTTTGCGAATCCTTTTCATTGAACCGATGTTCATCAGCACCCCGATAGACACCATGTTCATTAAAAGGGATGTGCCGCCATAACTTAAAAACGGCAGCGTAAGCCCTTTGGTCGGAAGAAGTCCTAAAGCGACCCCCATGTTGACGCAAATCTGCAAACCTATCGCCGTTGTAAGACCAACGGCCACAAATGATCCGAATGTATCTTTGCTGTTTCTGGCAATGGATATCCCCCTCCACAAAATCAAGGTATAAAGTCCCAAAATAATTAATACCCCGATAAGACCGAGTTCCTCTCCAATAACCGAAAATATAAAATCGGTATGAGGTTCAGGGAGATAAAACAGTTTTTGATAGCCCTTTCCGATGCCGGTGCCCCATATTCCCCCTGTACCGAAGGCCAATAGAGAATGAACGACCTGGTAGCCTTTATCCGCAGAATATTGCCACGGATTCATAAAGGACATGATGCGCTCTATCCGATAATCGGCACTGATCATTAAATAGTAGATGACAGGGATGACCAGGACCAGCGATCCGAGCAGATATGAGATACGAACCCCGCCGACAAAAAGCATGATCCATGTAATGGCGCCAAAAATAACCACAGAGCCAAAGTCGGGCTGTAACATGATCAGAATCGTAAACATGCACAGGACCAAAACATGGGGCAAAAAACCAACCTTGAATTCCTTAATTCGATTCATTTTTTTGTTCATTGAATACGCCAGATAGATCACCAGCACAAATCGGGCAAATTCAGAAGGTTGAAACGTAAAGCCGGCAATGCGAAACCACCGTTTTGCCCCCCCTGCCGAATATCCGAATCCGGAAATAAGAATCGCAAAAAGAAGCATCGCGGCCAGAATAAGCAATGGATATGTCAAAGAACGAAAAATATGATATGGAACATGACAACTGATGACCAAAACAACAATTCCCAACAATGCAAAAATGGATTGTTTTTTTAAAAAATAATAACTCGTTCCAAACTTTTTCAGGGCCAGTGCCGAACTTGCACTGTAAACCATGACAATACCGATTCCCACGAGGAATAACACCGGGAATAACAGCGCGATATCGTATTGCATGGGCTGTTTGAGAACGCTTGTTTTTTTCTGTTTGTCATCGGTCATGCGTTATCTTCCCATCTGAATTTTCAAGATTTTCAACCGCCTTACAAAATACTTCCCCCCGATGTGCATAACTTTGGTACATGTCGAAACTGGAACAGCCGGGAGACAAAAGTACCACATCCCCAGGCGACGACGCCAGATAGGCTAAACTCACGGCATTCTCCATTGTGGATGCACTCTGGGCGCCTTCCCAACACACATCTTCAAGTGCCGATTGAATAGTATTTCCTGCTTCGCCCATAACGATCAGTTTTTTCGCATGTTGCCGTACCCGCTCTCGCAGTTGTCTAAAGTCTCCGCCTTTGTCACGCCCGCCCATAATAAGAACCACCGGTTGATCGAAGACTTCAAGCGCTCTGGCCACTGCATCGATGTTTGTTCCCTTTGAATCATCATAAAAGTGAACACCATTGATGATTTTAACAAATTCCAAACGATGGGAAAGCCCTTTGAAATCGTTTAATGCGGATTGAATGCCTTCCAGAGTCCCGCCGGCGGCCAAAGCTGCCAGAGCCGCTGCCGCGATATTTTCCATATTGTGTCGTCCTAAAAGGTCTACCTGCGAAAGATCGAGAAAACCTTTGGGATCTTCTTTTGTAAAAATATTGATTGTCGGTGCATGTTGTCCATTTCTGCTACTGATAACGGCATATTCTCGGTTTTTAGTATGAAAATTATCCTGATGATAAAAGGGCAATATACGGGTTCTAAGCGTTTGGCTGATTAAGGAAATAAATGGATCAGAACCATTTATCACCGCTGTATCACCTTCGGCCTGATTTTTAAAAATACGACTCTTGGACATTGCATAAGAATTAAAATCCGGATATCGATCAAGATGATCCTCGCTGATGTTCAAGAGGACACCGACACGGGGTCTAAACGTATCGATGGTGTCGAGCTGAAAACTGCTGACTTCAGCCACAACAATGTCGGCCGTTTCTTCCTCTCCGGCATAATCGATCAACGGGTTACCGATATTCCCACCCACAAAAACTTTAAACCCGGAATTTTTCATCATTTGGCCCAAAAGTCGTGTTGTTGTCGTTTTACCGTTGGTACCGGATATGGCGACAATAGGTTCTCGGATATAACGTGAAGCAAGCTCTATTTCTCCTAATATTGGAATGCCTTTTTTTTTAGCCAGTTCAATGGGCAAAATAGTATGGGGAACCCCGGGACTCACAATGATAAGATCGGCATTCTCAAACGTTTTGATGTTATGACTTCCCAATTCGGTCCTGACATCTATTTTATGCACCTCCGGCAAATAACCGGCCAGAGCGTCTTCTTTGGCAATATCGGTTATCGTTACGATCCCTCCCTTGTTTTTGGCGAATCGCGCTGCGGCCATACCGGATATGCCAAGTCCGACGATGAGAATGTTTTTTTGATAAAGATCCATATAATCAATCAGGTTATGGGTCATGGATTTACGTTTTTATTTTTTTTTACTGTCATTCCTTAACCTATTACCTATTACCCCTTACCTTTTACTTACTTCTTTTATCTTAATTTCAACGTACTCATGGAAATCAACGCCAGTGCAATGGCGATGATCCAGAATCGGACAATTACTTTGGGCTCCGACCATCCTTTAAGTTCAAAATGGTGATGAAGAGGAGCCATTCGGAAAATTCTGCGACCATTTGTCATTTTGAAAAAGCCGACCTGAAAAATGACGGACAGCGTTTCAATGACAAATAGACCTCCCACCAGTGCCAGAAGTATCTCCTGTTTGGTGATCACCGCCACGGTGCCAATGGCTGCGCCCAGCGACAACGAACCCACATCCCCCATAAAAATCTGTGCTGGATAAGAATTGAACCACAAAAATCCCAAACCTGAACCGGCCATAGCGCCGCAGAAAATGGCAATCTCCCCACTTCCCGCTACGTAATTGATCTGCAAATAATTGGCGATCTTAACGTGCCCGGCCACATATGCAAAAACCATGTATGCAGCTGAAGCAATAATAAATGGTCCAATGGCAAGACCATCCAGCCCGTCGGTTATATTGACGGCATTCGACGTACCGATAATGACCAATGCAGCGAACAGAATATATCCCCACCCGAGATCGGGTGAAATGTTTTTAAAAAACGGAATGGTGATGCGTGTTGAAAAGTCAGGACTCACATAGACCAAAATCCCCGTAACCAAGGCCAGAATCGCCTGAAGCAGAAATTTATTTCGAACAGTCAGTCCCTTGCTCTGCTTTTTGATCTGCATGAGATAGTCATCAATAAAACCGACACCTCCGTATCCAACCATTACCAAAAGCACGATCCACACAAAATAATTGGTCAAATTAGCCCACAACAATGTGGAAACAATGATCGAAAAAATGATCAACGTTCCACCCATCGTCGGTGTTCCGGCCTTTTTAAGGTGTGTCTGTGGACCGTCATCTCTGACATATTGACCGATCTGCATATAACTCAACTTTCGAATCACCCAGGGACCCAGTAAAAAACAGATTAAAAAAGCCGTCAAACTGGCATAGATGGTCCTAAAGGTAATGTATCTAAATACATTAAAAACCGAAATCGTCTTATGAAGCGGATATAGTAAATGATACAGCATGCTTTAATTTTACTCTTCCGGTGGCAGCTTTAATCTTTCTAAAATTGGTTCAACAGAGCCTGGACAACTTTTTCCATGGCCATCCCCCTGGACCCCTTTACCAGAACCCAGTCGCCGGCATTGAGCCGGTCTGAAACAGCACCTATGATCTCTTCGTGGGTACCTTTAAAAATGTCATTCGGATTCATATGCTCTCCCAATGCACCTTTCGCAACATCTTCAGCGTATTTGCCGGTCACATAAAGACCGGCAATTTTCGACCTGGCGGCAACAGCGCCTATCTTTTGATGCATGGGCGCAGAGTGTTCTCCCAGTTCAAGCATATCGCCGGCAATCAGAAACCCTCTATTCTTTCCTTTCAATGAGGTAAGCGTGATGATGGCGGCCTGCATTGAACCTGGATTGGCATTGTATGTATCGTC
>JASFGF010000136.1:0-7264 GCA_050123915.1 Desulfobacterales bacterium
GCAGCAATGCCGTATGTTCAGATAAACGCATTCAATCGATTATTCCCCAGAAACTGCTCAGTCCCCGTGAGGCGATTCGAACAGCCCTGGATAAAATCATCCAGGAGCAGGTGGACACCTGCTGGACCGATGCCGGAGATATCGTAACACCAGAATGGGCCCATTGCGGGGATGCGGATTGGGCTGGCGGCACTATCATGCAGTGCGGATATCGGGTTCGAATAAAAGCCACTCCGGATGACGTGTGGCTGCCCATCCGAAGGATTGGTGGTCATACAGGTTATTATTATGCTGATGGTTTGTGGTGGTTGCGCGGTTTGATTGATCAATGGGTCGGCGGTGTTGGATTGCGTCGTGGGCGCCGTCACCCAACCGAACTGCAGGTTGGAGATGCTTTAGATTTCTGGCGAGTATTGGATGTCGAGCAAAAGGAGCGGCTAGTTTTGCTTGCTGAAATGAGGGTTCCCGGTGAAGCAACGCTGGAATTTAAAATTCAACCGATCGAAAATCAGCATACGGATCTGGAGATGCTGTCTCGTTTTTTGCCCAAAGGACTCTGGGGAATGCTTTATTGGTACAGTCTATATCCATTTCATGAAATGATTTTTTTTGGAATGCTGAAATCAATTGCCAAGGCCATTGAAAAACCCATTGTATCCGGTCCTGAGCGTTTTACACCGAGACTTCATGGTACATGTGTGTTGCACTCAGTATAAACGCTTTTTTCCATTTGGACTCGCCTCCAGTTCCAGAATATAAGTTGCCTGGTCGTCTGTCAGAGCTTCCTTGCATCTTCCCCGACTTACTACTCAGTATTTATTCCATGATTCTTGAATAATGCTTAAATTAACAAAAAATCAGAATATATCTGATATGCTCAAAAATCAACAATTCAAGGAAACACACTATTGAAATTTAGAATTAATTCGAAAGTGGACTCGGAGCCTTTATCCAGACACCTTACAAATATGTTGAAATCTAAATGATGTCAGTATCATGTGATACGCGTTACATATTTAATTTAAAAGGAACTCAACAAATTGCCAAGAGAATTAGATAGTCCGGCCGCCATCTAAAAAATTCTGGCGTTTAATTCTAAAATGAGATACGTAAAAAAGTAGATCGTTGCTTATTTTTCCATGTTGTTGAAACAAAATGGAAAAATAAGTCTTAAAGAAACTTGAAAGGGACAACCATGGCAGTTATCACCATATCCCGTCAATTCGGTGCCGAAGGGAAAAAAATTGGTCGACGAATTGCAGACACTTTGGGCTACTATTATGCTGATGAAGATATCATCGAAAGGGCCGTAGTAGAGATATATGTATCTCCTGAGGGGAAAAAAATCTTTGAAGCGGAACCGGGAGACAAATTGAAAAGATTTATCTCCATGCTGAATCCCTTTGGTACGAGTTTAATGGAGCTGCCTTTAAGTGATAAAGAGAGATATATCGATGGATATAAGTATGTTGAACTGCTAAATTTAATCGTGCCCAAGATTGCCAGGGAGGGCAATGCGGTTATCGTTGGCAGAGGAGGGCAATATGTTTTACGTGGTCTTGAGGATACCTATCACATACTCCTCGTTGCCAAGGAAGAAGATCGGATTCAATTCATTGAAAATGATTATCGTGTTTCAAGGGAAAGAACGATTCAAATTTTAAAAAGAATGGCTAAAAGACGGGCCAATCTTTACAGTTACTTCGGCAAAAAGGATTATGATGATCCAAGACTTTATGACCTCGTTTTGAACATGAGTTTGCTGAGTATCGATAAAGCCGAAGAACTTATATGTAAGATGGTCAAGGGCTAACCGGAAAGATTTGCTACGGACATGACCAGTTCAACCGCTTTTTCAACGGGGGTTCGGCTCATGTTCAATGTCAAGTGAAACCAAAGCGAGTCGTCAAATCCCGCCCCGCAAATCGATCTGCGGAACCAATGCAGATTTCTGTCTCTTTTTTCAATAAATTCCTGGACACGATCCGGGCGTATTTTGTAGTTTTCCAGAGCATATTTTTTTCGCCAATCTATTGGTGCAACCAAACGAATATGATAGCAATTTTTCGTATCTTTTAAGAAAAAGTATGCGGCTCGTCCAATAATGATAACATTGTCTTCCCGGGCTGTTTCCAGGATAAGATTTCCCAAGCTTTTCTGATATTCTTCCTCTTCTACGACGCTTTTATCGTATCCCACAATTCGCTCTATATAGGATGTGCTGAAAGCCTTGGAAAAGGTGTTGGATATGTGATATTCCCTGCTTTTTTCAAATGATTCCAATGTTCTTTCCGAAACATTCAAATCTTCGGCAATTTTTTGAAAAAGAGATTTATCGACGTACTGGTAATCGAGTCTCCTTGCAAGTAACCGTCCCAGTTTTCTGCCACCCGTAGCCATTTCCCTAGTAATCGTAATTACGGCCATGTTCTTTCTCCTCTACTATTAAATAGTGCCCATCCATAACTTATGGAGTTCATTTAATGTATTAAAATTATCACATTTGATTTTATAAAATGCAATAGATTTTGTTATTAAGGATATTGTGAAACAAACCGAAACGCTTAATTTAAATTACATCAATTGGCGCCTGCTTTCATAGAGAGATTTTGGACAGAATTCACCAGATCTTCAAGGGGGAAAGGTTTCGTGAAAACAGCATCAAAATGATGGTTTTCGACGAGCCAGGGTGTTCCAGAGAAGCCTATAATCGGAGTTAACGGTCTATCGGAATTACGGATATGCTTAACGACTTCCCGGCCATCTATTCCCGGCATCAGGATGTCTGTGATGACCAAGTCAAATTGACCGCTATCGAATTTTTGAATTCCCTTTTGGCCATTCAAAGCAATTTCAACCGTAAAGCCGGCTCTTGATAATATTGTCCGCACGACATTTAATATCGCCTTTTCATCATCAATAACCAAAATATGGTACATATTGTCACCAGGTTTGTCTTTAATATGTGTCGATTTCGGGTTTAGATAGACAATCGTGAATTTACATCTGTGAAGCCTTGGGATAAATAAAAGGACCAAGTAAGTTTGTCAAACCGAAGAAAAGCGGATTGATTTTCTATTTTTCAACATGTTATCAACAACCACATAACCCACTGATCTCATATGGATTTTTAAAAAGACAACTGGTAAGCATTCAAAAATACACCCTTTTCAAAATTCCTTTTTTACTTAAACATTTCAGATAGATCTTCATTAAAACTGAGTTTTGAACAATTTTAAACAAAAAGGGTTTTCTTTGAAAATCTCACGAAATCTTCAATTTTTATTTAAATATACGACAATAATCATAAGACATTAAAAATCAATGGGTTATAATCGCAAAATATCGGTGGGCAACGAATTTTGGCGAGAAAGATTCAGACGGGATAAGATGCTTATCTTTGAATTAAATAAAGGCTCAACGCCGGCCAGTACGTAATGATCAGCAAGGCTGCCAGCAGCACGATCATAAAAGGTATGGCCGCCTGGTAGAGTTCTGTGATGGATTTATCAAAGCGATAGCTGGCAATAAACAGGTTCATGCCCACGGGCGGCGTGAAGTAACCGATTTGCATATTGGCCAGAAAAATAATGCCCAGATGAACCGGATCTATCCCATAATTAACCGCCACAGGGAGTATAATGGGAATCATAATAACCAGTGCGGAAAAAATGTCCAGAATGGCACCGAGTATCAACAGTAAAATATTTAATAAAATTAGAAATACGATTTTGTTGGTCACATGGGCCTGAATCAGATTAAACAGGCGCATGGGTACTTCAGCATCGATCAGAAAATTGGTTGATGCCAGCGCCACACCCAGAATGAGCAAAATTCCGCCGACCATTATCATCGATTCCCGCATAATTGAGGGAAGCTGAGAGATTTTGATCTCTTTGTATATAAACACCTCCACAACCATCACATACATGGCCGTCACCGCAGCAGCTTCGGTAATGGCGAAGAACCCCCCGTAAATACCGCCCAGAACAAAAAACGGCAGGGGTATTTCCCATATCGACTCACGCAGGGCAGCAATCGTGTCTTTTGATGAAAATGGCTCACAAGGAATGGGATTTCGGCGGTTTTCCCACAGACCATATAATGACAGCATCAACACCATCAAAAGTGCCGGGAAAATACCGGCAAGGAATAAATCACTAATAGCCACATTTTTCCCGATGTTCATTTGCTGGGCGATAATTCCATAAAGTATGAGCGGGAGCGAAGGGGGCAATAACAGCCCCAGACTGCCGGACGATGTCACCAACCCGATGCTGAATTTATCCCGGTACCCAGCCTCGGTCAATGCCGGATAGAGCAGTGCGCCCAAGGCCACGATGGTTACCCCGGATGCACCGGTAAAAGCGGTGAAAAACGCGCAGGCAATAAAGGCGACAATGGCCAGTCCCCCTGGCATACAGCCAATAATTGCCTTGGTGACCTTTACCAACCGGTGAGACGTATTGCTTTCTCCGAGCATGTAACCGGCAAATGTAAACAACGGCAATGCCAGTAAAACCGGCGTGTCGGCAATACGATAAATTTCAATGGCAATCACCGACAGGTTAACGCCCGAATAGTGAAATCCAAGGATTGATGCTGCCAGAATCACAGCAAATAGTGGTGTGCCGAAGATGGCAAAAAAAAACAATATCAGAGCGGATAGGTATAGGGTCACGGTCGGAATTCAATCATGTTTTTAACGTTTATAAATGATAACAAAAAATAACGAATGGAAATAACTAAAAAGGCAAAGGGAATGATGGATTCACACAGCCATATGGGCACTTTTGCAAAAGATTCACCGCCATAGGCAAATTCACTTTGAACAAACTTTAAGCTGTAATAGGCCACGACCAGACAGATTAAGGCCGTAAAGAGCTCAATGAAAAACCTGACAACGATTTTTACACGTCCCGATAGATACCGATTCATTATGTCTATGTTGATGTGATTCCCCTGCCGACTGGCCACCATTGCGCCGATAAGCCCAACCCACAGCACGAGAACACGCACCATGACCTCACTCCAGACAATGCCCCCTCCGAAAAAATTACGAAGAACAATCTGAAGAACCGACATGACGATCATCACCAGGAGCAATCCCACCAGGATCGAATCTTCCACCCGGTAAATGATCGTTTTCGAACGTTCTAAAAAGGATTTTAGGGATTGTTTATTCATTAATTTTTTGACTCCTTTAAACGATATTCTTTAAGAAGATTCTCCAGGGTATCCACCATTTCCCGGGACAACCTGCCGGCTTTGACCAGTCTATTGGGAACTTCTGAAGCGTCTTCTCGCCATTTCTTAAGCGCTTCGGGAGAAGGCTTGATAAATTCTATTCCTTGTTTATGCAGCGCTTCTACGGCTTTTATATTGTCTTCCCGGTTGCGCCGGTCAAGGACTTTAAATACCCCCCCCATGATTTCCCGAAAGGTTTGTTGATCAGCAGGTGATATTTTTTTAAATACCTTGTGATCCACCGCCAGTACACCATAAATGTATAGAAACGGCTCATCCAATAAATATTTAATCTGTGTATGCCATTGAAGTGCCAAAGCCCCTATGGGCGGTGTGGTCACGGTGTTAATGAGACCGGTTTGAAGGCCGGCCCTCACATCGGCGATGGACAAAGGGATGGGTGTAATGTCAAACGCTTTGATCGCTTCCAGAATCATCGAATCATTATCCGGAATCCAGACTTTCTGCTGGCGCATATCATCGACGGTGTATATCGGTACCGTTGACATGACATAGGCAAAGCCGCCTTCGGCAATTCCAAAGATGACAAAGCCGCCTTTCTCAAATCCATCAATAATTTTTTTGTCCAGATGTCCACGAACATAATCAATCTCCTTGAACGATCTGAAAAACAACGGCAAACTGTAAATCTGATTGTCAGAAAAATATTGGGATAAGCTGCCGCTGACAAAGGCACCGCCTTGAAGCTGTCCGATACGGATCTTGCGCAGCACCGCTTTGTCATCCCCCATGACACCGCCGGGATAGAATTTTATCTTTACCCGATTATCGGTTTTACGCGCCAGCTCTTGGGCGCCCTCGCGCATTTTTTCCATCCAGACCGATCCTTCGGGTGAAATTGTTGCAATTTTTATCCGAACCGCTTGGGCCTGACCGGTGAGCATAACTACAAGTATAAAAACAAACGCTCTAATCATTTTGAAAGCACCTTTATTATTTTTTTGATTCGTGTCCATCCACGATAGGGAAAACTCAATAAAGTGTCCAATGCAGAAATTAGCTAGTGTCCATTCATAAATGAGGATCTTTTTCGATAGTCAAGGCCGCATCCGCCGTCGCCCTTAAAAAAGGCTATGGCTGGACAAACAAGGTTTTTCGGTGAGACGTACAAAGTACGCCGCAAGCGGAAACCCGCGGAAAACGAAGTCCATCGGAATAAAGACCATTTATGAATGGACACTAAAAATAATCCTCCCCACTCTTTAATAATTCCTTAGCCCTTTCCTGAGCAAGGGTATTGCTCAGCGTATATCCGGGCACATCTGTTTTAGCCTTAAGCACCTCGTTCAGAAGCCGGTCATGCAACTTTTGATCAAATATCAGGCGGGCGTAATGCTGCGCATACAAGACTTTAACCATGAGATTTTTATCCTTGGAAATCTCCAGGGCACGTTCAAAATGCCTCCGTCCCACATCGGGTTTGCCGCCCAGTGCCGGTGGAATAAATGTCGCCAAAACCCCAAGATACAGATGAGACGCCCCATCCTGATACAATTCATCCAAATCGATGACCCGCTTCATAATGGCTTCCACCCTGGAGATTTCAGCCACCGCGTTCCAATCTCCCCGGTGTGTCTGAATCCATGCTGCCCATGCCGATCCCAGTGTAAACAGATCCGGCACATCCTTTATTTCCAATGGCAAAAGTGTGTTTTTAAATTCCTGGAAATTTATCTCTCTGAATCCACACGTCTTTGACCTGCGAATACAAATGGCCTGCAATGCATAGCTCAACGCTTTTTCAGTCAGCTTTTTTGCTCTGACCTGATCTTTAACAAAAACAGAGGTATACGAAGTATATATATTCGAAGCCTCTCGAAGCAGGGATTCATTGTCCGGTTCACGATACAATAGACTGTCAACCATCAACAAATATGCGGGTGCTCCGGCTTCAACGGTGGCAAGATCGTTGTTGTTCAAAATCGCCTGGGACAGATTTTCGGTCATGTCGACCGTTGCGGATGAAATGAAATAAGAACATCCGGACAGCAGAAAA
>JASFGF010000137.1:0-7248 GCA_050123915.1 Desulfobacterales bacterium
AGTAAAGGGTGGGCACAACGATCAGCGTCAAAAAAGTGGCCACCATAAGCCCGAAAATCACCACAATAGCCATGGACCGCCACACCTGGCTCGACTCACTCACCCAGGAAATCGCCAGATGACGAAAATCGAATGATACGCCGGTTACCATGGGGATGAGTCCAAGGATCGTTGTAATTGCAGTGAGCAAGACCGGTCTGAGCCGGGTAGCACCGGCGCTGATCAACGCTTCTCTAAGGGCCAGTCCGCGTTCTCGAAGCTTCGTGATGTAGTCGATAAGAACGATAGCATTGTTCACCACCACGCCGGCAAGGGATATGACACCGACACCGGTCATGACAATGCCAAACGGCTGCTTGAATAAAGCAAGACCTAAAAAAGCGCCGCCCAGGGAAAGGATGACCGATGTCATAATGATAAAGGGCTGTGAGACTGAGTTGAATTGGCTGACCAAGACTAAAAAAATAAGGAAACAGGCCACCACGAAAGCTTTACTCAGGAAATCTTCAGATTCCTTTTGAAACTCGTTTTCACCGGTAAATCGAATGGTATAACCGGGTGGAAGAGGGAATTTTTTCAACAGCATTTCAGCTTCGGCCCGGGCCACGGGACCGGGAATTTTGGCTTCGTCCACATTGGCTTTGACCGAAACGACCCGCTCGTTGTTGATACGGACGATATCGCCGATACTGCCGCTATATTCCACCGTGGCCAGCGTTGACAACGGAACCATCTTGTCGTTGGGTGCGGGAATCATCAGCTCGTTCAGCACGTCGGTGACCCGCCGATTTTTTTCCGGCAGTTGCACGGTGATGTCATAATCTTCGTCACCCTCACGAAACGATGATACGTCAAGGCCGTTGTATGCGGTCTTCAATGCAAAACCGATATTGTCCGTGGTCAACCCGAACAGTGCCGCCTTCTGCCGGTCCACGACGACTTTGACCGAGGGCGTACCCTCCACAAAGTCATCCCGAATGTCTTTAACATGAGGTATCCTGGAAATGACGGCACGAATTTCTTTGGCCATGTTTCCCAGCATTTGAAAGTCATCACCCGCAATTTCGATATTAATGGGTGCGCCGGTGGGGGGACCCTCTTCCTGAACTGCTACGGTGATTCGACCGCCGGGAATATGTTTCACCCGCTCGCGAACGACATTTACGGTGTCCGACGACGATGTCTTGCGCGCCTCCATATCCAGGAACCGGATTCCAACATGGTTGGGGGTGTTGGCGTCAAAGATGGAATTGGCGGATGAAGTGACGGCCTTGACGTAGATATTCTCGATATTTTCAAGGTCACTGGGGCCTGAAAAAATGTCACCATTGGCTTTTTCATGGGTCTTGGGGGATAGGGCCTCAAGATATCGGCTATTGCCGTCGGCGGTTATGTCGAACAGTTTTTCTTCTGAGACTCCTGCTACTGTCATCTCGATACGCCGCATGATTCCATCGATGTAGTCGATATCTGCACCTTCCGGCACGTCTACGTTGACATACATTGACTTGGGTTGAGTGTCCGGGAAAAATTCAATTGGTTTTTCAATGCCCACCGCCAACATCCATGTTTGAAACAGCAGAATCAATATGGCAAAGGCAAAACCTGTCACAATAAGGGGTCGACGAAGAGAAAAGTCAAGTACTGTGGAATAGGATTTGAGAATTTTGCCTTTGATTTCGATGGGTTTTTCACCGGCTGCCTCGATTTCTTCAGCGCTTGTTGCCGTTGGCAGGCTGTCACGTTTTTTAATTTTCATGAAAAAAGAGGCCAATGCCGGATTGATCACCATCGCCACAAACAAACTGGAAGAAAGCGTGACGATAAGGGTCAGCGGCAGATAGCTCATAAATTCGCCCATGATTCCGGGCCAAAAAAGCATGGGTGAAAAGGCGGCTAATGTCGTCAGGGTGGAACCGATCACCGGATAGGCCACCTCAGACGTCGCCTTTTTTGCCGCTTCGATTCGCGGGACTCCCTGTTCCATGTAACGGTATATGTTTTCAATGATTACAATGGCGTTGTCCACCAGCATTCCAAGGGCCAGCGTTAGGGAATAAAGCACCACCATGTTCAGAGTAATCCCCAGAACATGAAGCACGATAAAAGATAGCAGCATGGAAAAGGGGATGGCAAGACTGACCAAAAATGCATTTCGCAACCCTAAGGAAAAAAAGAGAACTACCACCACCAGAATAAGACCGGAAAGTATGTTGTTTTCTAGATCGGCCACTATGAGTCTGATATCTTTTGCTTTGTCCATGACTTTGACAATTTCGGTATTGCTGGGCCATGTTGGCTGCTGATTTGTAATGAGTTGATCGATTTTATTGCTAATTTCAATGATGTTTTCGCCGGAACGTTTTTTAACCGCAATGTTCACGGCAGATCGTCCGTCCAATCGGGACCTGCTGGTTTCTTCCTTGAATCCGTCCACCACCCGGGCCAGGTCTTTTAAATAAATGGGCTGGCCGTTATGGGTCCCCATGACCAGGCCATAGATTTCAGCAGGCGTACGAAATTCGCCGGGCACACGCAGCTGAAAACGTCCCTGGCCCAGACGGATGGCACCACCCGAAGTGTTCTGGTTTTCGCTGTAAAGGATTTTCTGAAAGCTAGGGATAGACATCCCGTAATAGGCTAGTTTTTCTGGAAAAACCTCCACTCTGATTTCCCGCTCCAACCCGCCGGTGACGTCTGCCTCCAGCACGCCGGGAATGGCTTCGATATCGTCTTTGAGATCGTCGGCGATGGTTTTGAGGGTGGCCAGCCCGCAGGTGCCGCTCATGGAAAAGACCACGATGGGCAGTTCGGAAAAATTCACTTCAAAGACCAAAGGATCATCCTCCAGATCCGTGGGAAGTTCGCCTTTGGCCTCGTCTACTTTATCTTTTACATCCTGCAAAGCCTTGTCGATATCGGTGCCGGTAACGAATTCGATGTTGATTGAGGAAAGCCCCTCACTGCTGACGGATTGGATCTTTTTAACTCCGTCTAAGCCTTTGAGCTTTTTTTCGATTTCAATGGTGACACTGGTCTCCATGTCCGCGGGTGATACCCCCCGGTAGGATGTGGTGACAAAGACGTTGGGGATGGTGATGTCCGGATCGGATTCTCTGGGCAGCACGTTGTAACAATAGACCCCGAAGACAATGATAATCACGGCGAGCACCATCACGGTGATGCTTTTGTTGACAGCGGTATCTGAAACAATCATAGGGCTGTTTCCTCTTTCCCTGAAACCACCCGGACGACGTTAACTTTTTGCCCTTCCTCTACGTTACGATGACCTTCGACAATGACTCTGTCTCCCGGGGTCAGCCCTTTTTTGATTTGCACCTTCCAATCTTCGAGGATTCCCAATTCCACAGGTCTCCGCTCGGCCAATCCGTCTTTTTCCACGTAGACAAACTGTTCCTGGTTTCGGGTGATGACCGTATAAAGGGGCACACTCAAGCTGGCCTTAGCCACTTTTTTGACGATATTTGCTCTCACGAACATGCCGGGTAAAAGCATGCCGTCGGGATTGTCGATGGCCAGTTCCAATTTATAAAGCCGGGCAATATTTTCAGGTGAGGCGGCAAGGACATGCTTTCGACCTTCAATTTTTAAGTTGTTCAGAGCCTGGACCGTAAGTTGCACAGTGTCTATGTTACGAACAGTGGGCACATCCGATTCGGGGATGCCAATCACCGCTTTGACCCTGTTGATCTCGAGGATTCGGGCAATGGGATCGGCCACACTCAAAAGCAGGCCCTTTTTGGCGTCCAGCCGCCGAATTACACCCGACATCGGTGCAGTGATGGTGCATCGTGAGAGATTTAGCTCCGCTTTCTCCATTTCAGCCTTTGTGGTTTGTACCTGGGTTTCATTCTTTTCAAATTCGGATTTGGGAATCAGGTGCTTTTCAAACAACTTTTCAAATCGTTTCAAATTCGCATGTGCCATCCGGTAAGAGGCTTTAGCGGCATCGAGTGCAATCTGGTAATCGGTGGGATCGATGCGTGCAATAATCTGGCCCTTGGTCACTTTATCGCCTTCCGTTATCGGAACCTCGATGACCTCACCGTTGATTTTGGCCAGAAGTTCAAGATCTGTCCACGGCTCAATGGCACCCGGCAGGTTGATCCGGTCGGAAATTGTGGTGGGCTGTACATCCATGAGCACGACATTGGTGGGCGGGCGTTCATGGGCGAGAGCCTCGGCCTGTGCCTCTGCGATTCTCGTTTTTTTCGCATTGATTACTGAAAAAAGAACAATGATGACAACGACGGTGGCCATCAGAAAAAGGGGCGGCAAGGCGTTCCAGATCTTTTTTACGACCCTGCCCCGTCGGGTTTGAGGGTCTATTTCACTTGCGTGCATGATGTTTTCCTTTAATTTTCAGAGATAGATGCTGCCAAGAATAGAAGGTTCAAAGTTCAGACCATATTCTGTTTCCTGTTTTTCGGCGATAGTCCTTCCATGGCTTGGGATAAAAGTTTTTGCAGGGCCTGTTCTATTTCCTGTTCGCTTTGAAATCGTCGTTCATACCATGCGGACAGAACAATGATGTATAGGGCATAAAAATGGCCTGAAACATAGAGAAGCTCCAAGTCGTCACGCAGCTCTTTGCGTGATATCGCCCGGGTCAGAATTTCACCCAGGGCACTCAGATAACGTTCAGAGAGGTCGTTTGATTTCTCTATGGTCAGTTCCTTGGGAAAAACCATTTCCCTGGACAGAATGCGGCCGAAGTCGTAATTTTTCGTAACATACCGGAATTGCCCCATAAATAATGTTAACAGTTGCTCCTTTAACGGGGCGTCAGAATCTCTTTTTTGTGCGAGCTCTTTAAAAGCGAAATCGATTTCGTCTTCACAAAAAGCCAAAAAGATTTCGTTTTTGGTATGAAAGTAACCATAGATGGTGCTTTTTCCGACACCGGCTGTTTTAGCCAGTTCATCAACGCTTGTATTTTCAAAGCCTTTTTCAGAAAAAAGTTTGATGGCGGCATTCATGATCGCCTGCCGTGTTTTTTTCTTTTTTATTTCTCTGAGACCACTCATGAATTCTCCTTTTTTGAAAGTCGACCATGGTCGGGATTTTAATCATTATCGGGAGAATTGTCAACAAAAAAACGACCGCGGTCGACTTTTTGGCGCCTTCAGAAGTTCATGCATGAATACTATAACCGATCTCAAAAACAATTTATTTATACCAACAGATTGTCCACTTGTTTAAAAACATTCACAACATTTATGTAATTTAGTTCATAATTTATAATCTATTTGTTTGTCGTGACCCTCTTGGCTTCACAAAATTATTAAACAACTATCTGTAAATATTATATAAAATATATTCAGCCTGGTTTGTACGATTTTTGCATCTGAAATATGGAACTATTGGCCATCAGACAAAATATATCGGAAGGCATGAAGAGAGCCGATAGATTCTCTGGGGTGGATATCAATTTACCTTTAGAAAGGAAATAGGGCCTTTCGGCATTATATTTCGTAAGAATTTACATGGTATTTGACTATGAAGTGGCTTGAAGTCAATAAAAACTGCCCTTGTCGTAAAGGCGAAGATTGTGTTAACGGCCTTAAATGCAGTGAGAAAAACTGCTTTCTACTGAGAGTTGATAAGGCTGAAACAGGCGATACATATTTATACAGGTAGTGTGTCATCACATACCATATCGCATAAAAAAATTGTTCCTGCCTGCTGTGCTCAACTTATGTTCAATCATCCTATAACCCAAGTTAAGCGTTTCAAATTTTTGAAATGGTTAATTTAATAATATTTTTAAGGTATTCTGCCATTTTGGATTTCAAAAATTTGAACCCTACGGGATTTCCAATTTCACCGCACCTACTGTGTCAGATGCCGTTCCGAATAGATGGCTATAGCGAAACGGTATCTTCCTTGTATCTTCGGCAAACTTGAAAATCGCTCAATTTAAGTATAAGTCATACCCCATTTTTTGCCACAATATATTGTAGTATTTTTTCCTTGACACACAATATGCTTTATAATATGGTGTTTTAAATTAAGATCTTTTTCACATCTTAACCTTTAACCTGGTGGATATCATGATGAAAGAGGTCCTTAAATGTCCATTTAAAGCCTCCAAGGGGATTCAACGTCCTTTTGGGGGCTTTTTTGATAGCGTAAATGATATTTAAAAAAAGGAGGAAATGATGAGGGTTATTTCGATTGCCAACCAAAAAGGGGGATGTGGCAAGACAACGTCCGCTATTAACCTGTCTGCATGCTTGGCACATAAAGGCCGAAAGGTACTTCTCATCGATATGGACCCACAGGGACATTCTGCGATAGGTTTAAATATCCATACCAGCGAGTTGGAACGGACAGTTTGCGACGCACTTTACGATTCGAATGGCGAGAAAGCAGGTCTCAATGACGTGACGATTGAAGTTGATAATAACTTTGATATCGCTCCATCAAATATTTCATTAAGCACACTAGAGCAACATCTTTCCAAGGTACAGGGCAGGGAGACCAAACTAAAGGAGGCAATTGACGGTTTAAATCAAATTTATGATTACATCATCATAGACTGCCCGCCGAGCCTCGGACTGCTGACGTTTAATTCACTCATTGCTTCGACGGAAGTGATCGTTCCTATTGAGATGAGTTTATTTTCACTGCATGGGATTAGCAAACTGTTGAAGATCGTAGATCTGGTCCGGGAAAAAACAGGGCATGAAGTTCGGATAAAAGTTGTTGCGACGATGTATGACAGGCGGACAAGAATCTCCAAAGAAGTTTTGGAAGATATACGAAAACATTTTCAGGATTCCATGTTTATAACGGTTATCAATACAAATGTTACATTGAAGGAAGCTGTGAGCTTTGGCAAATCCATAGTGGATTACGATCAAAAAGCCGCCGGGTTCAGAGACTATATGGCCCTTACAAAAGAAGTGATTGCAGACGAAAATATTCTCGGCACACGGCCCGTTAAGCAAAAACAGCCTTTTCCACTAGCGACGGTGGTAGAAAAACAATTTATCTACAAGGCTCCAAAGGCAAATTGCGTCAAAATAGCCGGAACTTTCAACAATTGGAACACGTCCGAAGAGTCTCTCATGGAACGTAGAAAAGATGGGACATGGTCAAAATGTGTCTCTCTTGTACCGGGCACACACCAATACAGGTTTCTTATTGATGATGAATGGGTTGCAGATCAAAACAATTCCAACCAGGTCAACAATCCATTTGGAGGTAAAAACTCCGTAATCA
>JASFGF010000138.1:0-7232 GCA_050123915.1 Desulfobacterales bacterium
GTTAAACCGATTTTAGCTTTTTCAACGATAAGGGCATTAATATTTTCTTGTGAAAACGTATGATCACTTCCTTTTTTTCCCACATAGATGATCTCAGCATTTTTTGAGGCATGTTTTAATAACACTGAGGATGCAAGAAAATCATAAATGAGAACATCCGCCTTTTTGATACATTCCAATCCTTTTACAGTAATCAGTCCCGGATCACCCGGACCGGCACCGACCAGATAGACTTTACCTTTCATAGTTTTCATTCAGTTCATTTTTTAGGGTTTCGATTATTTCTTCAGCGCCCATGGAAATCAACCGTTCTGCAAGTTTTATCCCGATGCTTTCTGAAGAATCTTCAGAGCCGGCAAGGGTTTCCTTAAACAGCGTTTTGCCGTCAACGGTGGCCACAAGGCCGGAGAGGGTAAATGTGTTTTTATCGATTTTTCCGTAAGCGGCAATGGGCACCTGACAGCCCCCTTCAAGGCGGTTTAAAAATGCGCGCTCGCCCAAAATTACCGTTCGTGTGTGCGGATGTTCAAGACTCGCGACAATCGGTTCAACCACAGGGTCATTTTGTCTGACTTCGATGCAAAGGGCACCCTGGCCGACTGCCGGGAGCATGATGTTTTCATCCAGGTATTCGGTGATTCTGCTTTCAAGTCCCAGGCGCTTGACACCTGCCGCGGCCAGGACGATGGCATCTAAGTTTTCAGTTTCGAGCTTTTTAAGACGCGTATCAAGATTCCCTCTAAGGGGCAAAATGACCAGATCCGGTCTGGCATGAAGAAGCTGTGCCTTGCGTCTAAGGCTGCTGGTGCCGATTTTGGCACCAGGCGCCAGTTCTGAAAGGGGTTTTTTATGTCTGGAAATCAGAACATCCTGAGGAATTTCTCGCTCAGGAATTGCGCCGATACACAACCCTTTCGGTATGTCACCCGGCATATCCTTCATGCTGTGCACGGCAAGGTCTATTCTGCCGTCTATAAGGGCTTCTTCGATTTCTTTGACAAAAAGACCTTTGCCGCCGACTTTGGCTAGGGGCACATCGAGGATTTTATCTCCTTTTGTCTTTATGATTTCAAGCTCGATTGAAAGAAAGGGGTGTTTAAGTTCAAGAGACGATTTTACCCAGTTGGCCTGCCAAAGCGCGAGTTTGCTCCCCCTGGTCCCTATTTTAATTGTTTTGTCCATCAGTGATCACAGCTTGTGCAGCTGGTTGCCGCACATCCGGTACATGATGATGTTCCGGCAGCACCTTTGACGGTTTCTCCATGCCCGCCCTTGCTGTAGAAGGTAGATGCAGACATCAGTTTTTTCACTTTTTTGCAATTGCATGACGGACACCCAGGTTGTTCATTCCCGAAAACCAGGCATTCAAAATCTTTATTGCATTTGTCGCAATGGTATTCATAAATCGGCATTATTCTTTGCTCCTTGATTTATTTTGGGGCCGGGGTGATTTTATTGGTTAAGTCGCTCCATGGACAATCTTTTTTTAAAACCGTGTAAACTCGTGGTTAAAGGCTCGTAAAGAAAGAACAGAAATCAATATAAAAACAATGAGTTCGACTTTAAACAAATACTTTTTAATGTAGAAATGTTTCAAGATGCGTCTGTTCTTTCTAACGATCCCTAAACCACTCAAACAGTACACGCTTTTAAAAAAAGACGATCCATTCCGCTGGTATTTGTGTGTTTACAATAAAAACTTTCCGATGCCCAAATTTATTTACTCAAGTTCGAGCGGTAACATAATCATTGATTGGCTGAAATCAATTTTTTGATGTCACCTTAAAAATAATTCCCAACCTGCACTTATTTATTGGCATTGCTGAGAATTAAGAGTGCGGAACTGGAATTTAATCTATTCGACTTCCTCGATAATTCCGGCAGCAATCAGCGGCAGCATAATTTCATGATGGCCCGTCAAGTGGAATCCCCGCCCCCCGTCGGCCGTGGGCCGGTTCACCACATTGGTCATCGGACGGTAGTGCCGGATAAAATCCATATTCACGGTGGTGAAATCATTCAACCGGTGGCCTAAATTCCGGGCCAATGTGACGGCTTTTAGAAAAACTTCCGGCAGAATGACGGCTGATCCGACGTTGAAATATACACCCTTTTCAAGTGTACTCACCACGGATGCGAAGGTTCGGAAATCTCTGTGGGTGGTTTCACCGGTCGCTTTTGCATCGAATCCGGGATGCATATGAATAATATCGGTTCCAAATGCCACATGCACCGTAACGGGTATACCGAGCCGGGAGCCTGCGGCAAGGATGCTGTGTTCTAAGAAGGGCAGTTTTTTTTCGATCATTGCAGCCCCGATGGTTTCCCCGAGTCCTTTTGAGGTTTTTCCGGCGCGACGGATGGCGTCGCACAAAAAAGCACCGGTTTCATGGGCCATGCCAAAGGTGCCGTCTCCGATGGATGCGGATACATCCTCTGATGTCTGTCCCGCCATGGCCAGTTCAAGATCATGAATAATTCCGGCGCCATTCATGGCGACAGCTGTGATAATACCGCGCTTCATGAGATCGATAACAATGGGGTTCAGGCCTACTTTAATGACATGTGCACCCATGGCAAAAACGATGGTTTTATTCTCCTTGAACGCGTTTGCGGTGGATGAAATGACGGTTTTAAGATGATTTCCGGCAAGGATATCCGGAAGCCCGTTAAGAAAATCCTTGAAGATAGATCCTTTTTGCCATGTTTCTGCAAAAGCGTCTGTGGATACTTTGCTTTTTCGTTGGGAGAGCGGGTATGTTTTTACTCCGCTCAAGTCTATGGGTTCAAATTTTTTCTCCATAACGTCTCTTGTGTGGTAAAAGTTTAGCCCTTTGAAACAAACCGATTTCGGAAAGAGCTTGAGCGATAATATTTTTAAAAAGCTAACATGTTGTTATTCTATAAATTTTTCAGGAAACAATATCCGGTCCGCAAGGTCGCACAAGATATGACCCAATAAGGAATGGGCTTCCTGTATCCTTGCAGTTACATCCGATTTTACAGAAAAAACATGATCTGCACACTCGGCCAGTTCACCACCACGGCCGGTGAATCCAATGGTGAGGATTCCGATATCTTTTGCTGCATGAACAGCTTTGATCACATTTTTTGAGTTGCCGCTGGTGCTGATTCCAATGGCAATATCGTCCTTTCTTCCCAGAGCTAAAATTTGTTTAAAGAATATGTCATCAAAATGGTAGTCATTTCCGATGCTGGTGATGATGGATGTATCGGTGGTCAATGCCAGGGCTGCAAGGGGCGGTCGTTCGATCTGGAACCGGTTGACGAATTCAGCAGCGATATGCTGGGCATCTGCCGCACTTCCCCCGTTACCGAAAATCAGGATTTTGTGACCGGAGGTCATACACACGGCGAGGATGTCTGCTACCCGTTGAATGAGATCGACATTTTCTTTAATAAACCGATCTTTGACATCGATGCTTTCTTTAAGTGTATTCAGAATAATGTTCTTCATTTCAAAACCATCATTTTCTTTAAGTTAATATATCCTGACCCCCGATCCCTGACCCCTGAATCCTGTATCATGCGTCCTTTATCAATTTTTTTATCTTTTTAATCATTTTCCTGGCGTCGTATCCTAAATCATTCGCCTTTTGAAACTGTATTAAGGCATCTTCAAGTTGGTTCCTTTTAAGGTAAAGGCTGCCAAGCCGGTATCGATAAAGGCCGTTTTCGGGTGCAATATCAATACTTTGCTGGCAAAAGATCGTCGTAATTTCGGGATTTTCACCCAAAAGGTCAAACAGGCAGCCTAAAGCTGATAACGATTCGGCATCATTCGGGTTTAGACGAATGGCCTTTTTATAGGCTGAAATCGCTTCATCTGTCATATTCAAGGCCGTGCAGCACTCACCCAAAGAATGTAGAACAGACCATGACTGGGGATTCAGTTTGAGTGCTTTTTCAAGAAATTCTTTGGCCATCTCCGAATTTCCCATGTCCAGATAAACCCTTCCGATTTGAAAAGCAACTTCAAAGATATCCTCTTCTTTTTTCCGGTCTGCATCCAGAAAGTATTTTAGCGCTTCAGCGTTTTTGCCGGTCAACATGTTTACCAAACCGATGTTGTATAGGGCCATAACCTCATCAGGATCAAGCTTAAGGGTTGCTTTAAATTCTTTCAAGGCTTTCTTGTAATCGCCTAAAATACCATAACATACACCCAGACTGTTACGAACGTTGATATCTGAAGGATCAAGCAGGAGTGCTGTTTTGAATTCCGCAATGGCGCCTTCGATGTCTCCATTTTGATACAGGTTGTCTCCGCTGATGTTTAAGCTCACGGCATCGAAGGGAACGATACTGTCAGGACCAAAGAATGCCGCATGTTCAAGCGCTTTTCCGGCATTTTCTATGATCTGACTTCTGGTGAAGCTGAGTGTCGGATAGGAGGCAATTCCGATGGAAACGGTTTCATCTGTAGATTCTGCAAGGATTTTTTTTATTTTTCGGGCAAATTCAAGAGGAGGCGTTTGATTTGTCGGGAAAAAGAAACATCCGAACATTCCCTGGTCTAGTTGTCCCCACATCCCGTTTTCACGACTGCATATGCTATCAATTACTTTCGCCACATCGAGCCAGATGTCAATTTGGTCGTTGTCGGCTGTTTCAGAACCATCATGATTTAGACGATCAATTTTGATGACCATGGATTCAAATTTTTCTGAAGTTTCGAATCGGGCCAGGGCCTTTTCGATAAAGGTTTTTCCGGCCAGAATATCCGGGAATGCTTTTAAAATTCTGTTCGTCTCAACCGAAGAGAGGACTTGAGCCGTATCTTTTTTGGGTGTGGCCTCTGTTTTGTAAAAGAGAAATTCTTTACTGGAGGAGCGGTTGTGAAATAATTTCGTTTTTTGATGCATCATACCCCGGCCTTTTTCAGCATATGTTTAAAAGCATTTTCAATGAGTTGAAGTTCATCATCAAGTATGGTTCTAAGATCCATGATAAAAAGATCTTCTTCGATTCTTCCAATAATGGGGCATTCATTGTTTCGCATCTGTTTTTCAACGGCACTGGTTGAAATTCCCTGTACTTTGACCCCAACCCCTTTACTGGGGAGTTTTAAAAGTGGGAGTGAACCGCCGCCGGGTCGTGAGAATATATCGATGAGGCTTACGGATAATCTGGGATCATCGATGTTCTCAAGCATTTCAAAAAGGGTTTTAGCGTTTGATTCAATGTGATCAAGAGGCAGTGTCATCAGGCGTAAGGTCGGAATCGCATCCATTTCTTTTTCTATGTTTCTGTAATGTCGCAATGTACTTTCAAGTGCGGCAAGGGTGAGTTTGTCGATGCGAAGTGCTCTGTTGATGGGATTGTTTTTGATTTTTTCAATAAAATTTTTTTTGCCGACGATGATGCCTGCCTGGGGGCCGCCGAGAAGTTTGTCTCCGCTAAAGGTTACAATGTCTGCGCCCGCTTTTACCGATTCCTGAACCGTGGGTTCCTTTAACAAACCGAATTGTGAAAAATCCACAAAGGTGCCGCTGCCAAGATCTTCCATCACCGGAATTTTGTACTTTGCACCGAGATCAACCAATGATTCAAGAGAAACATCGGCAGTAAATCCGACGACGCTGTAATTGCTCGTATGGACCTTTAAAAGGAGGGCCGTGTCGTTCTCGATGGCGTTTTCATAGTCCTTGAGGTGGGTACGGTTTGTCGTACCGACCTCTTTTAAGATTCCGCCGCTCCTGGCCATTACATCAGGGATTCTGAAAGATCCGCCGATCTCCACGAGTTCTCCCCTTGAAACAATCACTTTTTTGCCTTTAGCGATGGTTTCTAAAGAAAGAAAGACGGCGCCCGCATTGTTGTTGACCACCATTGCGGATTCGGCGCCGCTGATCTCACAAAGGATGTCCTCAACGATGCTGTACCTGGATCCCCGGGTCCCCTTTGACAAATCGAACTCCAAATTCGAATATCTTCCTGCAATGGTTAAAAGATTTTCAATGGCATCATCTGCAAGCAACGAGCGACCGAGATTGGTATGGACAACGACGCCTGTGGCATTGATAGTACGGGTCAGGTTCGGCGTCATCATTTTATGGACACGTTCTTTTATTTTATTGAGGATCTCAGAATTGGTGAGTTTTTCGTCCGTAAAGTCTGGTTGGTTATCCAAAATGATGATTCGGAGGTTTTCAACAACCAGGCGGATCGAACGGACCAGCACAGATTTCGGGACATTGTCAAAAAAAGTATCTGCTTTTGCCATTTCAAGAATAGAATCCACCCCGGGAATCATTCGTAAGAGCGTTTGTTGGTTTTCGGTGATGTTCATTTTTTCCCCAAAAGTTGTCTCTAATTTTAAAACCGGTCGTTTAGAATAGACTTCATAGCATTTTAAGATCTGTTATTTCAATAGATTTATTATAAATGTGAAATACTTATTGAGAATTTTCTTTAAGGATGAGAAATTATGCGCTATGTAGTTCTGTAACCGTGGATGATGTGTCTTTTTAGCGATCAACTTTATATAAACTGCTAAATATTTGATGATAGATGGTTTACCGGTTGTCCGGTTTGCTCGTTTTGAGTTGTCGGTTGAGTTGAAACGGGCCAACAGGCCAACAGGTTTACAGGCATAACCCTGTTGATGGAGGTCATATATCGCTTTGTCGAAAACCACTTTTATCGTCAACCCTCATGCCGGAAACAGCTCGACAGGATCAACCTGGCCGTTTATTGAGACACTTGCTAAAGATCGGCTGGGACCTTTTGATACGTATATGACCCGGGGACCTGGCGATGCGGTCATATTTGCAAAAAATACCGTTGCTGAAAAAACAAGGCGTCTCGTTTGTGTCGGCGGAGACGGTACGTTGAATGAGGTTGTTAACGGTATTATGATGAATGAAGCGTCCGTGAGATCGGAGTTGACATTGGGTTTTATCCCGAACGGTACTGGTTGCGATTTTGTCAAAACCGTTTCAATACCCCAGGACATCGAACAAGCGATGGATCTGATTGCTTCAGACCACACGCGCAGCATCGATTTGGGTGTTCTTTTTTTAAAAAATCACAAAGGCCGTGATCGCTGCCGATATTTCCATAATATCGCCAGTTTTGGCCTGGGGGGTGAAGTTTCCCGGCGGGTCAACCGAACGACCAAAGCACTGGGGCCGTTTGTTTCATTTATGTGGGCAACACTCATCGCCATTTTTTTGTATGGCAAGAAAAGAATACAGATCCGTGTCGAT
>JASFGF010000139.1:0-7207 GCA_050123915.1 Desulfobacterales bacterium
CCGTCGCCAATTTTATCGGTCTGGCTGAAGGCACCAAGGAGTTTGAGGATGTTAAGACCGGAAAAAAGGTTAAGCGGCCCTATTACAACGGCCTGATTTTTCACCGGGTGATCAAAAATTTTATGATACAAGGCGGCTGCCCTCTGGGTAACGGGCGGGGTGGACCGGGCTATACATTTGCCGATGAAATAGATGCCACAGCTTTGGGCCTAGATAAAATGAAAGCATTCGGTCCAAAAAAGGGAGCCCATCGCTTTTTAATGATTCGCAGCCAGGAAGAATATCAGCGAAACATTCTGATACCTTTATATCGAGCGATGAATATCAACTCGCAAGAAGAATTCGATCAAAGAAAAAATGAGGTTGAGGCCAGGCTCGACTCGTTGACCCTCAAGGAGGCTTACGAAAATATGGGTTATGTCTATTCCGAAAATGGATCAAAGCATCCCCCGGTTCGCGGCTCGCTGGCCATGGCCAATGCAGGTCCCAATACCAATGGCTCACAGTTTTTTATCAACCTGGTGGATACGGATTGGCTTACCGGCAAACATACTGTTTTTGGAAAAGTGGTAAAGGGAATGGATGTGGTAGATAAGATCGGAGCGGTCAACGTCGATTCAGGGCAAAAACCGGTGAAGGATGTGAAAATTATTTCCGTTCATCGAAAAACGTCTTCCTAACGGATGGCTTTTTTTGGAATAATTTCTTAATATGGAGAATTGAAATGGGATATTGTCTCATGGACGGGAATGAAGCAATGGCCTGGGGGGCAGTTGTTTCAGGATGCCGTTTTTTTGCCGGGTATCCCATCACTCCGGCAACAACCATATTTAATACCATGCTTAAACTTTTGCCACCTTTGGGAGGCACCTGTCTTCAGGGTGAAGATGAAATCGCTTCCATCGGCTACTGTTTAGGGGCGTCCATGGGGGGCTTGAAGGCCATGACCGCCTCTTCAGGCCCGGGAATCAGCCTGTATAGCGAGCATATTTCTTTTGCCATTGGAAGCGAAATTCCCATTGTCATTGTGGATGTCCAGCGGCTCGGGCCGTCAACCGGTTCGGCCACCCGGGGCGCTGACGGTGATATTCAGTTTTTACGCTGGGGCAACAGCGGAGGATTGCCTGTTATTGTGCTGGCCCCTGTGGATGTTACGGACTGCTATTTACTGACCATTAACGCCTTTAATCTTGCCGAAGTATTTAGGTGTCCGGTATTTATTGCTTCCAACAAAGAAATCGCCATGACCCGCGAAAATATGAACATGGATGGCGTTGATGTGCCCAAAATTAAAGAGCGCCTATCGCCTCCGAACGGAAAACCGTTTATTCCCTTTCAAGTGTCTTCAGAAAGTAAGATTCCCTACTTTTTACCCATCGGCGGTGATGTGATCGTCCGTCAGACCTCTTCGACACACGGGATCGACGGATACATCACCACCGACTCCGATGAAATTGCCCGGATCCAGGACAGACTCAATACCAAGCTGACATCTGAAGTAAAAAGGTTCAGTTTTCACGAATCTTTTATAGAAGAAGATGCGGACACACTTCTTGTAACATACGGGATTACCGCCCGGGCAGCCCGTGATGCATACCGGGTGTGTAAAAATTCGGGGCGTCCTGTTTCGCTCCTTATTCTCAAAACCCTCTGGCCGGTGCCTGAAGAATTAATTAAGGAAACAGCTGAGCATGTTCAGCGGGTGGTTGTGGTGGAGATGAATCTCGGACAATATGTTCGAGAAATAGAGCGGATTTTGCCGGATAAAACCATCGATTTTCTGGGTCAAATGGACGGGCGTCTGATATCCCCGACTCAGATAGCAAAGGCTTTGGCTCATGGATAGTTTGTTGAACACAGGCAGGCCGCCGGTTTTCTGTCCGGGGTGTTCTCATGACCGGATCACCCAAACCTTGGACCGAGCTTTTCAAAACATGGGCCTGAAAGGAGAAGAGATTGTTATTGTCACCGACATTGGATGTTCAGGACTTTTTGACACCTTTTTCAATACCCATGCATTTCACGGGCTTCACGGGAGGGCGCTGACCTATGCCACCGGGTTGAAAATGGCCCAACCCGATCTTAATGTTATCGTCACCATGGGAGACGGCGGTCTGGGTATCGGCGGTGCCCATGTCCTTTCTGCATGTCGTCGGAATCTTGATGTGACGCTTTTGGTGTTGAACAACTTCAATTTCGGGATGACCGGCGGCCAGTTTTCGGCAACCACCCCACCGACCGCTCAGGTGGGGTCCGGTTTTTTAAACCGCTTGGAACTTCCTTTTGATATCTGCCGGGTCGCAGCATCGGCAGGGGCTGCTTATGTAAGGCGCTGCTCAGGGTTTGCAAAAAATCTTTGGCAAGAGATAGAAAATGCCGTTCGTTTTGAGGGCTTTTCTGTCCTTGATATCTGGGGGATATGCCCGGGGCGCTATACCAAACGAAACAAACTCACCCCACGGATCATTGAAGAATCTCTCGCCAAAATGCCGCCGATCAAAAACCCGGTGCCTGAAAATCAAAGAGAAGAATATGGGCGCCGTTACAGAGATCTGGCTGCGGGACAAAAACAGATTTCACCGCCAAAGACAATGACGGCGCAGTTCGATCCTGTTGATCGAAAAAGAATGGAAGTGGTTATTCTGGGAAGCGCCGGTCAACGGATCATCACTGCCGGTGAAATCTTGTGCCTTGCAGGGCTTACCGCCGGGTTTCAAACCACTCAGAAAAATGAGTACAATATCACCGTTCTTAGAGGACCTTCCATAACGGAGGTGATTTTGTCTCCACAAGCTATCGGTTACACGGGCATCGAACGACCGAATGTTATTCTGGCGTTAAGTCAGGAAGGGGTGGATCGCCGGAAACGTCTTTTTGATTTGCTGGATAATTCAGTCCTGATCCTCCAGGCTCCAGGGGTTTTAGTCCCATCCTGCAAGGCCGAGATTTATCAAACAAACTTTAAGTCACAAAAAATCAAATCCACTGACTGGGCCCTTGCGGCCTTAATCGTCCTTGCCAAAATGAATCGGGTCATTCATCTTGAGATGCTTAAAACCGCTCTTAAATACAAATTCAGGAATAATATTCTCACATCTTCTCTGAACCTTTTGGAACGAGTTCGTGTCCAGCCATAAATGGTCTTTTTGCCCAATCTGCCGGAGGCGGACAAGTCTTTGGGTCTGCCATGTGAAATGCGGCGCCTATTTCTCTGGAGTTATGCTCAAAAAATAATCCTCGGAATATCATTTATATGCCTGTGGTTATTTTTTTCGCATGCCCCTCCGGGGTGCAGGCTCTAAGGGCCGGAGGCTTGATCTTGAACAAAAATCCTCATTTATGGATGGACACGGGTTATAGGACTAACTACATTTTTGTTAAGCAGTGAAAAACCGCTCCTGGGCATGATATAAATGCCTTTGTAAACCGCATTTATTTATCCTGTTGTATTCAACAATTTTTCCTATTTTAACTGTTACCCAAATTACATATTGTGTAGTAAATGTAATAACAATTAGGGTGTTTACTTCATAATTTGTTATGACATTTTTTTTGAAGTTAAAGTAACTGCTTGAAATTTAAGGAAGCAAATTAATCCTTTGATTTTGCATGATTTTTGCATGACTTAAAACATAACGGTCTGCATAAAAAAACTTAACTTCAATCTTTTTTTGATGCATTCGATTCTTGGTGGGTTCCTTTTAAACTTCACTGATTGACCTTTAAATTTTGCATGTGTTGCTTTCAATAAAAAACGTATTCTTTGTTAGAAACTTAAAAAATATACGATTATCCATATACCCAAGATAACACGATGATCTTTTAAGTGTTCACCGTGAATTGCTCTTAATGTATAGGTATTATTAGGAAAAGTAGTATGAAAAAGAACATATTAGTCTCAGTGCTTCTAATTATATATATTTTCGGATTTATAATTATCTCGACAGTTTTTGCTGAAGGTATAGAGGGATTTCAAACATTCTCCGTCCCAGAGCCTGCTACCTTACTTTTATTGGGAATTGGTATGGTTGGTCTTGCTGGAATTGGACGCAACAAATTTAAAAAATAACTCACATTGAACACGCCATTGACTGATAACAACGATAGACGTATGGGCATTGATCGACGTCAATTTTCATATTATGCACATATTCCAGAACGACGGTCTGGAAAAGAAAGGAGAAATACGTACGATAGAAAACTAAAACAGAGTAAATCAAAATAATAGATAAGGATTTCAAACCGGCAGAGGCAGATATGGCTCTGCCTTTTTAGTTTTAGGGATCTATCACCGGCAAAACGAATCCCCTCAATGGTTGCAGATGCTTAAACACACATGGCGAAGATCCTTCACGGCTAATATCAAATAGTCACACAATTATCTAATAAACTTACATAAATTTTTCCACCTTGACACTATCCTTCCATTTATTTATACCTAAGCTGGACGTTTCAAATTTTAAAAGGGGATAGAATGCCTTTTATTTTTAATGAATTATCTTTATTTATATTTTAAAATTTGAAACCCTTCGGGCTTGCCGAGTTTACCGAATATGCTGAGTTATGAGACACTTGCAGTAGTAGACTACGGCTGTATGTCTCACGCCTTGCATCTCCGGCAAACTCGACAATCGCTCGACTTGGGTTATATCTTTTGTTCTTATCTTGATCAAAAGCCGTTTACTGGTTAGTGTCCATCCATAAATTAGGATTTTTGTTCACGATCAAGGCATGCGAAAAAAATAACCACAGGCATATGAATGATATTCCGAGGATTATTTTTTGAGCATAACGCAAAGATTGGAAAAAAAGACCATTTATGGATGGACACTGGTTAGGATCATTTGCCCATGCCTTTAAAAAACACAAAAGAATTTATCAAAAAACTTGAATCCGAGGGCGAGCTAAAAAGGATCTTTACAGAAGTGGATCCTATTTTGGAAGTGACTGAAATTGCCGACCGGATCAGTAAAACCCATGGCCCGGCACTGCTTTTTGAAAATGTCAAAGGTTCTGTGTTTCCGCTGATGATCAATGCTTTCGGCAGTTTTCGACGAATGGAGATGGCTCTGGGATGTGATTCATTTGACGATATCGGCCGGCGCATCGAATCACTCATAAAAATGAAACCTCCGGGCAGTTTCACCCAAAAAATTAAAATGCTCCTCGATCTCAAAGCCCTGTCGGGGGTTACACCGAAAAAAGTGAAACGGGCGCCATGCCAGCAGCAGGTCTATGACCGAAAAGGCCCCCTTTTGGACATGCTCCCCATACTCACCTGCTGGCCTAAAGATGGCGGTCCGTTTATCACGCTTCCCATTGTCATCACCAAAGATCCGGATACTGGCATTCAGAATATAGGCATGTACCGCATGCACAAATATGATCATGCAACCACCGGCATGCACTGGCAGTACAATAAAGACGGCAACCGACACTTTGATAAATACAAATCGCGGGGAAAACGCATGGAAGTGGCGGTGGCTCTTGGTGGATCACCTTTGGTGACCTATGCGGCAACAGCGCCGCTGCCCCCTGATATTGACGAGTTGTTGCTGGCCGGTTTTATCGGATCAAAACCCATAGAAATCACCCGGGGCAAAACCATTGACCTTTTTGTTCCGGCAGAATCTGATTTTGTCATTGAAGGATATGTGGATCCGAACGAGGATCGTATCGAAGGTCCTTTTGGAGATCATACCGGATTCTATTCTCCTGCGGACCGTTATCCGGTATTCCATGCCACATGCATAACATGTAGAAATGACGCGGTTTATCCGGCGACCATCGTTGGGAAACCCCCCATGGAAGACTGCTACATGGCCAAGGCCACGGAAAGGATTTTTCTGCCGGCAATAAAAATGATAATACCGGAAATTGTGGATATGGAGCTTCCCATGGAGGGCGTATTTCACAACTGTGCGCTGATCGCCATTGACAAGAAATTTCCCGGTCAGGCCAAGAAGGTCATCAGTGCGCTTTGGGGGCTTGGACAGATGGCTTCCACCAAATATATTGCCGTATTTGACAAAGATATCGATCTTAAAGATTCACGGACAGTGGTTTGGAAACTGTTGAATAATGTCGACCCCAAAAGGGATCTATTGCTATCGGAAGGCCCCCTGGATGCATTGGACCATTCAGCACCGTACTCTAATTTTGGCGGAAAAATGGGAATAGATGCCACGCGGAAAACCCGTGAAGAAGGTATGGGAAGAGAATGGCCAGACGAGATTAAAATGTCTGAAGAGATCATAGAAAAAGTTAACAGCCGTTGGAAAGAATATGGATTTTAAAAAATTTTCCGAATTGATCATGATCGAACAGACCCTTTTTGCGCTTCCTTTTGCATTACTGGGGGTGCTTTTCGCCGGGGGGGGAACTGTTGGCACCTGGTTCTGGGTAATGATTGCAATGGCGGCTGCCAGAACTGCAGGCATGTCATTTAATCGGGTTATCGATGCCGGCATCGATGCAAAAAATCCACGCACCAGTGATCGTTTGATCCCAAAAGGGGATGTTGAGCCGAAAACGGTTTGGGTGACGGCGGTGATTTCCTCGCTGGTGCTTATCGGCGCATCATTCATGCTGAACAGACTCTGTTTTTATCTGTCGTTTCCGGCGGTTTTTATGCTGTTTACCTATTCCTACTTTAAGCGCTTCAGTGCGTCATCTCATTTTTATCTGGGTTTGGTGGAAGCAGCCGCCCCTATCGGCGGATATCTTGCCGTAACCGGAGAATTTACGCAAGTGCCCTTTGTTCTGGGGCTGGTTATTTTGACCTGGATCGCCGGACTCGATATTGTGTATGCGATACAGGACATGGAATTCGATGCCAAAGAAAATCTTCATTCCATACCGGTTCGGGTGGGAAGGAAAACGGCGCTTTTCATCTCCACCGCCTGCTATATGGTTTCCATTAGCGCTATGGTATATGCGGGTGTGTTAACCCACAAAAATGTTTTTTACTGGGCCGCGGTGGTCTCCGTTGGAATGATATTTTTATATCAGCAGCGAATGGCCAGGAGCCGCAATATCGGATTGGCAGTGAAACATTTTTTTAAAGTCAATATGTATATATCGCCGATACTTTTTATTGGCACATTTACGGATGTGTTTTTCCTTTAGAGATGGCATCTTTTCTTTAATTTTGGGAATAAAAAATACTAACAGGAGTCTTTTAATAAAATGATCGTTGTTGCAATTT
>JASFGF010000140.1:0-7189 GCA_050123915.1 Desulfobacterales bacterium
TACCCCGCGTCGCTGGCTCTATCAGGCGAATCCTTCGTTGTCACGTCTCATTACGTCGGTGATCGGTCCGGACTGGATCGTCGAGCTTGACCGACTCGAAAAATTGGCTCCCTATGCCGATGATCCCGAATTTCGCAAGGCCTGGATAGAAACAAAGCAGGAGAACAAAAAACAGCTTGCCAGATATATTTTGCGCAAAATCGGTTTGGGCGTGAACCCGAATACCCTGTTCGATGTCCATGTCAAGCGGTTGCACGAGTACAAGCGCCAACTCCTCAATGTGTTGCACGTGGTTACCCTGTACAACCGCATCAAAGAAAATCCCGAAGCCACCGTTGTGCCGCGGACCGTGCTTTTTGCCGGAAAGGCCGCCCCTGCATACCTTCAGGCCAAAATCATCATCAAGCTGATCAATGCCGTGGCGGATGTTGTCAACAACGACCCGGTGGTCCAGGGAAGGCTCCGGGTGCTTTTCTTGCCCAATTACTGTGTGTCCCAGGCCGAAAAAATCATTTCAGCCGCAGACCTGTCCGAGCAAATCTCTACGGCGGGCATGGAAGCGTCCGGAACAGGGAACATGAAAATGGCACTCAACGGTGCTTTGACCATCGGAACCTTGGACGGCGCCAATGTGGAAATAATGAACGAGGTGGGCCGGGAAAACATCTTTATTTTCGGCTTGACCGCCGAAGAAGTCGTGGCCCTTCGCACCGGCGGCTATGATCCCGGACACTATTACGGAAATGATCCGGAGCTTCGAAGGGTCATTGAAATGATCGGTTCGGGATTTTTTTCTCCCGGGGAACCGGATCTGTTTGCACCCATTGTCAGGGCGCTTCTCGACCAGGGTGATTACTACATGCTGCTGGCCGATTACCGCCCTTATATCATTGCCCAGGAAAAGGTGAGCCGGCTGTTTTTGGATCCCCACCAATGGACGCGACGATCCATTCTCAACACCGCCCATATGGGCAAGTTTTCCAGTGACCGGTCCATCTTGGATTATGCAAAGGATATCTGGAACGTACAGCCGGTTGAATGATTCCGGTAGTTTCAGGAGTTTCGGCCATCCCGAAGCTTCGAATACAAGAGGAGATAAAGCCTGTGACAGACAAAAAGACCCAAAGTGAACATCCGGTGTCCGTATCCATTGCCCGACAGCCTGTTTTCGATGAAAAGAGCCAGCTTTGGGGGTATGAACTTTTCTGTGTAAGAAGCGATGATACCAGCTGTTTTGGTTTCCCGGAAAACAAGGACGTCGCTTTGAGCGTGGCATCCAGCGCCTACATCGGCTTGCAGCAGATTCTGGAAAGAGGGAAAAAAATAATTATCAATTTTAATGAGAAAAGTATGCTGGAAGATCTTCCCTATGCGTTTCCGCCGATTCTCGCCGCTGTTAAGGTGGCTGAGGACATATATTCGAAGCCCCGCGTTCTTGAAGTGTTGAAACAATTAAAAGCCGACGGGTATCTGATCGCCGTCGGAGGATTTACGGGAAAGCCTGCTTTCGCGCCGCTGTATGGCCTGGCCGATATCATCGGCACGGATGTCTCCCTGGGACAAAAGGACGCGATCGGGGCCCTGCTCGACATCGCCAGACCCTACACGGCCTTGCTTTTGGCCGGCCATGTGGAGAACCCGGCCTGTTTCAAGATGTGCAAGGAATTGGGATTTACCCTGTTTCACGGCCCGTTTTTTAAATCTCCGGACAAAATCACCGTCCGGAAACTATCCTCAAACGAGGTGTCGCGGTTCAACCTTTTGCAACTTATTGAAGCCGACGAGCCTGACCTCGATAATCTCGCGGCAACCATCCAGGAGGATGTTTCCATCAGTTTTCGTCTCCTGGCGTATCTCAATTCAACGGCGTTCGGTCTTACCCATAAGGTAAAATCCATCCACCAGGCCATTATGCTGTTGGGATGGCAAAAAATGAAGAACTGGCTTCGGGTGGTTCTGCTGACGGACATGAGCCAGAGCAAAGATGCCTCTGAACTGGTGCTGCTTTCGGCACAACGGGGAAAATTTTTAGAACTCATTGCCCGGGACCATGACTTTTGGGGGTTCGATACGGACAGCTTGAATTTGCTGGGAATATTTTCTCTGTTAGACGCTTTGCTCGGCATTCCCATGACCGAGGTCGTGGAATATTTACCCCTGGAGAACCGGCTCAAGGCAGCGTTGTGCCGGGAGCCGAACAATGAGTATTTGCCCCTGCTTCAACTGGCGCAATATTTTGAAGAAGCCAAATGGGAAGATGCCGAAAAAATGATTCATCAGTTAAACCTCGACCCTAAAAAAGTTAAATCGGCCTTTCAAACATCCATCGACTGGGCCGGCGAACTGGCCACCCTGCATTCCAAACCATCCAAAGAAGATTGAGTCGATAACATCCCAAAACCTATAAAATCAATGAATCGGGGTTGATAAACCGACCGAAATTTGCAATATTCGGTCAGCTTATTGGCAAAAGAGGGTATTTGGGGGTCTACCACCCGGTGAATCTTTTGCAACGCCGAAAGGGGTCACTCGATGAATCGCAGATATATCCGCTGGATTATTCTGGTCCTGGTTATTGCCGCTATAGCCGTTACCATATGGTTTTTCACCCGTCCCAAGCCGGTACACGTTGTCGTCAAACCCGTAGACCGGGGTATTGTGGAACGGACCGTCGCCAATACCCGTGCGGGAACCGTGAAGGCCTGCCGGAGGGCCAAGCTTTCTCCAAGTGTCGGCGGTCAGATAGCAACACTGAATATTCGCGAAGGAGACACGGTAAAACAAGGAGACCTTCTTCTCGAGATCTGGAATCAGGATCTGGTCGCTCAGGTTCAACTGGAGAAAAGCCAGGCCGAAGCTGAAAAGGCTCGTGCAAGAGCGGCATGTTTGAAGGCCGACGTTTCCCAGCGGGAAGCCGACCGTCTTGTTGTGCTTTACGATAAGAAAGTCGCTTCCGAAGAAAGGACGGACAAGGCCGTGACCGATGCCAAAGCCCTCCGTGCAGATTGCAACGCAGCAAAAGCATCCGTGCTGATGAGCGAGGCCCGTATCGGCGTTGCCAAAGCAAACCTGGCACGTACCCGTCTTATCGCCCCTTTTGACGGCATTGTCGCGGAAATCAACGGAGAACTGAGTGAATTCGTAACCCCATCGCCCATCGGTATTGCCACGCCGCCGGTGGTGGACCTGATCGACAATACCTGTTTTTATATCACCGCCCCCATCGATGAGGTCGATGTTCCTAAAATTACACCCGGCATGACGGCCCGGGTGAGCCTGGACGCCTTCGGTGATCGCCGCTTTCCAGGCAAGGTCCGCCGGATCGCACCCTATGTGCTCGATCGGGAAAAGCAGGCCCGCACCGTGGATGTGGAGGTGCAATTCACCATGGAAAAAGACATCCGGAAAATGCTGGCAGGCTACAGCGCGGATGTGGAAATCATATTGGATGTACGGAAAAACACGCTGCGCATTCCCACCTCAGCCGTTCTGGATGGGGACCGGGTATTCGTTTATCTTCCCGGTGACAAAAAGGTTAAAGAACGGAATTTTAAAAGCGGAATTTCAAACTGGTACTATACCGAGGTCATTTCAGGTTTGAAGCCGGATGAAATGGTGGTGGTCAATGTGGATGCCGCAGGAATGAAAGACAATGCCGCCGCTGTTATATCCAAAGAGGCGCCATGATCCATTTAGCCGATATCGAAAGGACGTTTATGGTGGGTGATGAGGCGGTTCACGCACTCAGCAGCATAAACTTCATGGTCCGCCAAGGAGAATATGTTGCCATCATGGGTCCTTCGGGATCCGGCAAATCGACCCTGCTCAATATCATCGGGTTGTTGGATCGACCGGACAAAGGGGTCTATACTCTTGAAAACCTGGACACCACAGGGTTGACCGATAACCAGCAGGCATCGGTGCGTCGCAACAAGATCGGTTTTGTCTTTCAGTTTTTCCATCTGGTGCCCCGGCTGACCGCTGCTGAAAATGTGGAGTTGCCGATGATTCTTGCAAACGTGGATCCTGCTTCCAGAAAATCCCGTGTTCAGGAGGCCCTTTCTTCCCTCGGTCTCAGCGATCGCGCCCGACATCGGCCGGACCAGTTGTCCGGGGGACAGCGCCAACGCGTTGCCATTGCCAGGGCCACCATTATGCAGCCGGATGTTATTCTGGCGGACGAGCCCACCGGCAACCTGGACCGGACGTCCGGGTTTGACGTCATCCGGATACTCGAAGACCTCCACAATAAGGGCATGACCCTGATTATGGTGACACACGATCCTGATCTGAGCGATCGGGCCGCCCGGAAAGTACAGCTGGCGGACGGAAAGATTTCGAAAGATACCGGGAGCTTTTGAAAAAAATGAAAACCAAAGATGTCATTCAATTCAGCACCCGTGCCCTGTCAGGGTATCCGACCCGAACGTTTTTGATGATTCTCGCCATGGCCATCGGTGTGGCCTCGGTCATTCTGCTTACAGCATTGGGAGAAGGCGCCCGAAGGTATGTCACCAACGAGTTTACCTCTCTGGGCACCAACCTTTTGATCGTATTGCCGGGCCGGTCTGAAACCACCGGCGGCCCGCCTCCGCTGCTGGGGGAAACCCCCAGAGATCTTACACTGGATGACGCTCTGTCTCTTACCCGGCATTCCGCCATACGCCGCGTGGCGCCGATCACGGTGGGTTCCGCTCCGGTTTCCTGGAAGCATCGAGACCGGGAAGTCAGTGTTCTCGGTTCCACCGAAGCGCTTTACGACATCCGCCATCTTTCAATGGCCCAGGGAAGGTTCATCCCTGCCGGCGATCCAACGAGGGGACTGTCAGTCTGCGTGATCGGGTATAAGCTCAAAAAAGAACTCTTCGGGAATCAATCCCCTCTGGGCCAATGGATTCGGATCGGTGAACGCCGCTTTCGGGTCATCGGGGAGCTGGCCAAAAAGGGGCAGTCTCTGGGGCTTGACATGGGGGACGTGGTGATTGTCCCCGTCGCTTCTGCCCAAACCCTGTTCAATACATCGTCGCTTTTCAGAATCCTGGTACAGGCCAACGGACGCGATGCGATTCCAAAAGCCAAAAAAACCATATTGAGCACCATCCGGGAACGGCACGAAGGCGAAGACGATGTCACCGTCATTACCCAGGATGCCCTGCTTTCCACGTTTGATCGGATTCTCGTGACCATGACCTTAAGTGTTGCCGGCATTGCCGCCATCAGCCTGTCGGTTGCCGGTATTCTGATTATGAACGTTATGCTGATCGCTGTTTCGCAGCGCACCTCGGAAGTGGGACTTCTCAAGGCCATCGGCACCCCGGGCAACCAAATTCTTCGACTTTTTTTGGCGGAATCCGCTATTCTCTCACTCGTGGGTGCGGGTTTCGGGGTCATTCTGGCATTTTTGGGAACCTGGGGCCTTGCGCGGGTATTTCCCAAATTTCCGTTTACGATCCCAATCTGGGCCCTGGTCGCAGCGGTCTTTGTAGCACTTGTGACAGGCCTGGTATTCGGGGTGCTGCCTGCAAGACGGGCGGCAAAACTGGATCCGGTGGTGGCGCTGTCCAGACGGTAATGAAAGGATTCAAGGGGTCAAGGGTTCAAGGATTCGAGTGAAATGCTTTAGAATTACAGAAAACGGTATAAATAAAGTTGAAAAGATGCTCAAAAAGCTTGTAAAAGAGATTCAAAACAAACACTTGACCCCTTGAATCCTCGAACCCTCTTTTATTGATAGATTGAAGAAGGACCATATAGCTTAACCCATCAAATTGAGATGCCATTTTAAATGCTGATCAATGATTCCATAAAGCTGGCCATGGGTGCCATATCGGGCCAGAGGATGCGCAGTTTTCTCACCGCTCTGGGCATTGCCGTGGGCATTGCATCGGTGGTGCTGCTGACCTCCATCGGTGAAGGTATTCATAAATTCGTTCTTTCGGAGTTCACACAGTTCGGAACCAATCTTATCGCTGTTGCGCCGGGAAAGACCACCACTGCCGGCATGTCAGGGGCGGTTATCAGCAATGTGCGTCCTTTGAGCATCGACGACGCGCTGGCCCTTGAGCGAAATCCCCGGATTCTCGGAATGGTTCCCTTTGTCCAGGGAAACGCACCCGTGGAATTCGGAAAACGAAGCAGGCGGTCGTACGTCTTTGGCGTCAATTCTCAGGTGCCCGCTGTGTGGCAAATGAATGTCGCTGTGGGTCGATTCCTTCCGGACGACGATCCGAGAACCGCCCGCGCCTTTGTCGTGCTGGGCAAAAAGGTGAAAGATGAGCTTTTCGGCGCACTGAGTCCTCTCGGGAGTCGCATCCGAATCGGCGGAGAGCGATTCCGGATCATCGGCGTTATGGAATCCAAGGGGCAGATGCTTGGATTCGACCTGGATGACGCTGTCTACATTCCGACCGCCAGAGCCCTGGCCATGTTCGACCGGGAAAGTCTCATGGAAATCGATCTGATTTATGGTGCCGGCAGCAACCTGGATGATATTGTCAAAAGCGTCAAGACACTGCTTATCGACCGGCACGGCTTGGAAGATTTCACCATTACCACCCAGGAGCAGATGCTGGATGTACTGGGGTCCGTGCTGGACATCCTCACGCTTGCCGTGGGCGCTTTGGGAGGGATATCACTTCTGGTGGGAGGTGTCGGTATTCTCACGATTATGACCATCAGCGTGAATGAAAGACGGGCTGAGATCGGGCTGTTTCGGGCCATCGGTGCGAATCGGGGACAGATACTGATTCTTTTCATCGGAGAAGCGGTTGTGCTGGCAAGCATCGGCGGTTTTGCCGGCCTGATGATCGGTGCCGGGGGCGCGTGGCTTTTGGGGGCCACGGTTCCTGCGCTTCCCACTCACACCCCGTGGCTGTATGTATTTCTGGCTGAGATCCTGGCGGTGGTTATCGGTCTTCTGGCCGGGGTTCTGCCTGCTCTCAGCGCTGCAAACCTGAATCCCATCGAGGCATTGAGGGCCGAATAATGTAACTTTTTAGAACCTATCGTGAAAAAATATGGCGCCTGGTACCGGGCCTCTGATCCCGCCACACTGCATCGGCGGGCAAGCCCTGGCCCCTGAATTAAGGATGTTTAAAAACATGAAATATTGCAATCAATGCGGTTCAAAACTGGCTCGCCGCATCCCCGAAGACGACGATCGCGAGCGTTTTATATGCGATGTCTGTCA
>JASFGF010000141.1:0-7100 GCA_050123915.1 Desulfobacterales bacterium
AAACAAATACCAGATACACAATCCCAGCATTTCATCGGGAGTTTTTTGAAATTTCTGAGCGTAAGTGTCATTGATATCGAGAATGATTCCTTCGTGATCGAGCAACACGACGGCATCGGTGGTTGCATTCAAAAGGGCTCTGGCCATCTCTTCACTTTTTCTAAGTTTCTCCTGAGCCTGTTTGTTAAGGGTAATATCAAAAAAGACACCGCTGACATATTCAATCCCTCTATTATCATTACAAATGATCTGCCCTCGTTCTTGTATCCAATGGATGCTCCCTCGTTTTGATTCGATCCTGTATTCTCTGACATATGATTTGTCCGTTTTGAGCGCTTCGATGAAAGTCTCTCTGGCCGCTTCGAGATCTTCATGGACAACAACATCTTTCCATTTCATTTTTTTTGAATTAAATTCATCCGCACGGTATCCGGCAATCTGTTCAATTTTTGAATCAAAAAACTCGACAGACCAGTCCGGATAGCCTTTATACACAATGCTGGGAAGGTTTTTTACCAACAGCCGGTATTTTTCTTCACTCTGCTGAAGTGCCCTTTCAGCCGCCATCCGGTTGAGCTTTTCTTTTTCCAATATGTTGATATCTTGCTCCAACTCCTTATAGGTCGGCTTGTTCGCCATAAAAAAACCTCCGGTGATTCCTTAACCTGACATTTACCATAATTCTGTGTTCATGTTCAAATAGTGTTGTTAATAGTATAATAAAAATAATGCTTCATTACTTCATAAACGGCCAAATTTATCAAGGTTACTCTTTAAAAGTTTAACCTAAACTTAGCGTTTCATAAAATAATTTTTTTCAAGAATCAAACTCATTGTCCACAAAAAAAGGGTGTTTCAGTCAACACCCCTTGAAAATTACTCGGCTGTTATTTAAATGAGTTGTTACTCCTCTACGATCTCCCAGTTTGCTGCAAAAGTATTGTCATGGAGTGTGTATGAATACCCCAACATTTTTCCGAGACCCGGCAATACCCCTTTCTCGACACGCCAATAGGCAAGATAAATGGCCGGCATCAGACGGGGGAATCCGGTGTTAGGATCGCCCTTCTCATTTTGCCAGATTTCTCTCTTTTCCATTACTCTCCATAGCGTACCATATTTTTTGTTCCGCACGATTTGTCCGACACCGGGCAGTATTTTCTGCCGATAAACTTCATCGTGAGCATGTTGCATTAATTTCTTCCTTCCATAAAACAATCCATTAAATTATGGCGTCTCATATTTGAAAGACAGTGAAACCCTTGCACGATAGGATGCCACTTTGCCGTCTTTAACCGTCATATCAAGTTTTGTTATTTCCGCCACTCTCAAATCTCTCAAGCTTTTGCCGGCGGTTGATATCGCATTTTCCGCAGCTTTTTCCCACGAAATATCGCTCGTACCCACCAGTTCAACAACTTTGTAAACGCTTCCATTCATATCATCCTCCTTTCAATAAAATCTTGTACGGATTTCATGAAACTCCCGCAGATAAACCCTTTAGAGGTGGGTGAACATGTGGGATCTTACAAACAAAAGGTTTGTCCGTCACTGGCGGGTTTACCCGAGGGCGGTCTAAAATTTCTCTCTCCTTCGTCCCACACACAAGCGGTATGTGCGACAACCAGAATTTCCGCCACATTTTACCCCGACAAATCGGGATCTCCACCACACGGCACAGACAAAAAAGTCTTCTGTGCTTCGACAATCAACAAGGAATCAAATTTAAGCATCTGATTTCCATTGTTAATCATGACATGATACGGCGACACTACAGGCATAATTCGAGGTCGAAAAACAGTAATAACGAAAAGAATGGTTCCCTATAATTGAGGAACCATTCTGTGTACAGAGGTAAGAAATGTAGCCTCCCACCTTTTTATCCCAATTTAAGACCTTTACAGCGGAATATTATCAATTTTAAGAAAATTATGTCTATAAGACAAAGGGTTCATTTTAATAGGGGAAATCCCCATTGGATGGGGATTTCCCCTATTAATGGACGACAATGAAAAATGAAACTATCAAAATGTGTATAGATATTTTTTACGTGTTTAAGGGGTGGGTTTCCTCGATCAACGATATCAGTGGAATGGAGAATCATTTTAAAAAGCGTGTATTAACATCTGTAGGTTCTTTACGATCATTTAACCACGAGGTCTATCCGCCTTCGGAGGACTTGTCCGACGTTGGCGTCGTTTACCCGCCATCGGCGCGATAACGCGGTTTACAAAAAGATTATCCCTGAAGCGACTATTTGAAAAACTCCCCGACCCCTTACTTACTTATATCTTTTTTTCAGCAATAAGCTCGGCAATATGTTTGACCTGAATCTTTCCCCCACGTTTATCCATCCCGCCTCGAAGTTGCAAAACACAGCCCGGACAGTCAGTGACAAGGATTCCTGCGTCGGTAGCTTCCACATCGTCTAGCTTCTTCTTAAGAATTTCCGCTGATATTTCAGGGAAATCGACCGAGTAAGAGCCACCGAAACCACAACAGACTTCTTCATCTTTAGAAGGTACATAATGATATCCCGCCATTTGGATCAGTTTTCGGGGTTCATCTGCAACCTGCATTCCTCTGCACAGATGACACGGTGAATGGTAGGCGACTTTTTCTCCAGTAACGTTAAAGTCTTCTGATGATGCCTTCAGCACATTGACCACAAAAGAACTGACATCGATGATTTTATCCGTAAATGCTTTCAAATTTTCAGGACGTTGGGAAGTTTCTTTAAATATCTTGGGATAGTTGTGTTTTAAATGAGAACCGCAGGAAGCGCACAACGTTAGAATGTAATCATATTTCCCGGGAATCAGGGCTTTCAAATTTTGAAGCGCTACGTCCTTGGCGGTTTCTTCTTCCGCGGCCATTAGGGCAGGCAATCCACAGCAGGTTTGATCCATGGGGAATTCCACCTGAACATCATATTTTTGAAGTACTTTTAGCAATGCCGTTGCCTGTTCAGGATAGATAAAATCCACGGCACATCCGGCAAAAAGGGCGATGATATGTTTTGGCTGCGCCACATGGGAATGTATGGCTTCCCATTGATCCCGAAACGGTGTCTTCGCAATCACCGGAAGGCTCCGGTATCCGTGTTCTTTTTCGAAAAAGTGCGGGAGATGCCGGATCATCGTTTTCTTTTTGGCCAGGGGTTTTTGGACAAGATAGGCATTTCGAAGGATAAAATGAAACAGCTTTCGGTTTTTCAAAACCTTGGAGAGAAGCACATTTTTTACCGGTGTTTTCCCATCCTGATCCAGCACGGCCCGATAGGTTTTTTTAATCAGATAGGGAAGATCGATGTCCACGGGACATACTTCTTTGCAGGCCTGGCAGTTGATGCAATTTCGTACGATGGCCTGGTCGTTTTCCTTGCCGTGGTAAAAAAGAGTCAAAATCAAACCGATGGCACCGATGTAGACATGCCCGTATTTATGCCCGCCCACCTTACTGTAAACCGGGCAGACATTGGCGCAGGCACCACAACGGATACATCGCAAGGCTTCGGAAAATACCGGGTCTTTGGCAAGGGCAAGACGCCCGTTATCCAGGAAAACGATGTGCATCTCTTTACAGTTTGTGGTTGAAGAACCGCACGCCACGGCGCCTTTGATCCAGGTAACATAAGACGTAATCGCCTGACCGGTTGCATTTCTGGGAAGAACCCTGAGGATTCGGAGCATGGTTTTTAAATCCGGAATCAATTTGTCATACCCCACCAAAGCCACGTGCACCCTGGGCAACGTGGTCACCAGGCGCATATTCCCTTCATTGGTCACCAGACCCAGTGCTCCGGATTCAGCTATGGCAAAATTGGCCCCGCTGATCCCCATGTGCGCTTCCAGATAGGCCGGTCTCAGTTCTTTTCGTGCGACTTTTACCAGTTTGTCGATATTTTCCGAATCCTGTTTTTTACAGGTAACGGTTTCAAACAAATCTCCCACCTGAAAGCGGGAGAGATGGATAGCAGGCATCACCATATGGGAAGGCCCTTCTTTGCGAAGCTGAATAATCCATTCTCCCAGATCAGTTTCTGTGACGATATATCCCTTGTTTTCAAGATGATCATTAAGGAACGTTTCTTCGGCTGTCATGGATTTGGATTTGATAATTTTTTTAACATTATTTTCTTTCGCAATAGCAGCGACAATTTCATTGGCCTGCCTGGCATCTTTGGCAACATGTATTTTCGCGCCGGCTGCTTCTGCATGGGTTTTGAATGCTTCAAACAGTTCTTTAAGTCGAGGCAATGCCGCGTCTTTTTCTGCTGCAATCTCTTTTTTAATCTCTTCGAAATCGATACCTTCGTATACTGCGGACCGGTTTTCCCGATAGGCGCTGTTGAAGTTGTCCAATGCCGTTCGAAGGAACTGATCGGAAAGGGCTTCTTTGAGCTGTTTTTTATACGATTTTATATCCTGAGCGGTTTTGATCATTCCCGGTTTTCCTCCATCATAAGGATATGCAATTCTTGGGGCCCGTGGACACCTATTGCGAGAACTCTTTCGATATCCGCTGTTCGGCTGGCGCCGGTAATAAACGCATAATAAGAAGAACCATCAGCCTTTAAAACCGCATTGATTTCGTTTTCAAGTGCTGTAACATCCGGCTTGATTTTTGAGACCGGCAGCAGAGCTACATGCGTTTCAGAAAGCATGGTTGCAATACGAACATCTTCTGATGAAGAATCGAGCACAAGGGTCCCGGTCTCGGCAATCCCCCAATCCACCGGCGTCAGCGCCGTATGAATGTCATTGGCGTGTAATCTTAAAGGAGGTTTCAAAAATGTAAGATCTGCTGTTTTACACGCCTTTTCTAAAAAATTCACATCTTGGGTTTCCAGGCCCATGGCGACCATGGATGTTCCTCCCTGTTGTCGAGTGAGATCAACGGTATATTGAAACGCCTCTTTCATGGTTTTAATCTTTACCACAACTGCCTGGACAGCTTCGGCTTTTTCTTTCATGAGTTGGATCAGACTTGATGTCGGCATTCGACCTCCCGGCTGAAGATATTATTAGTATTGTTATTATGCGTGTATATGGTTGTCAATATATTACAAGCTTGATAAGTATTTACTCAAACGTCGCACCCGAACTTTATATGACCTCATAACATGGTCGTATTTTCATCTGATGTTAGCTGTGAAAGGTCATCAAAATTCACTTGCATAAGACATGTCCAAGTGACATTAGATAAGGCTTCAGTTAAATTAAAGGGTGCGAACCGTGGATTACATAAATTGTTATAATCTAATAATGGAGTTTGTCCGTGTCGAACATTAAAACGCTAACAAGGCTCATGCGGGAACTGGAAGATCAATTGACGGTCTGCATGCGGTGCGGCATGTGCCAGGCGGTTTGTCCGCTGTTTGCGGAAACCGGCAGGGAAGCCGATGTGGCCCGGGGAAAACTGGCGCTCCTCGACGGACTGTTGCAGGAAATGTTCAAAAATCCAAAAGGCGTATACGAACGTCTCAACCGATGCCTTCTGTGCGGATCATGTGCCGCCAATTGCCCCAGCGGTGTGAACGTAATGGAAATCTTTATCAAATCCCGCGCTATTCTTACCGGTTTTATGGGCCTTTCACCGTCCAAAAAACTCCTCTTGAGGGGAATGCTCTCTCGTCCTGAACTTTTTGATCAAATGGCAAAGGGGGGCTCACGCCTCCAAAAAATTTTTACAAAACCTGCAAATGAAGTCATCGGCACGTCCTGTGCCAGGTTCGTCTCACCACTGATTGGAAACCGGCATTTTATGCCTTTGGCCCAAACGCCGTTTCATCGCCAGATGCCGTCTTTGAATACTCAAAAAGGCCGTTCAGGTATTAAAGTAGCGTTTTATATCGGGTGTCTGATCGACAAATTTTTCCCAATAATCGCTCAAGATGTTGTCCATGTTTTAAACCATCATGGCGTGGGGGTTTTTATACCCCAAGATCAAAGCTGCTGCGGGATTCCGGCTATATCATCAGGAGACACGGTGACCTTTAACCGCCTTCTTCGTCACAATTTAGAAATATTCGATGTTGAAAAATTTGACTATTTTGTAACATCATGCGCCACATGTACATCCACTATTAAGGAAATATGGCCGATGATGGCAGATAAAGATTCCGGTTTCGTTCAAACCAGAGTGGCGACGATTTCTCAAAAAACCATGGACATCAATCAATTTCTGGTATCAATAATCGGAATTAACAAGGTTGACATTAATGATCATGTCGAACGTGTCGATATCACCTACCATGATCCGTGCCATCTCAAAAAATCTTTGGGCGTGTTTTCCGAACCCCGGGCGCTTATCAATGCCCATCCAGGTTATCGGCTAAAAGAAATGCCTGAATCCGACCGCTGCTGCGGGCTGGGAGGAAGTTTTAATCTGCAATATTACGACCTGTCATCCAATATCGGCAGAGTAAAAACAGATCATATCATTGCTTCCTCGTGTTCGACTGTGGCCACCGGATGCCCGGCCTGCATGCTTCAACTTTCGGACATGCTGTCCAGATCCGGAAAAAATATTCGGATCAGACATCCTGTCCAAATCTATGCGGAGCTATTGAAAAATTATGACACGGCTAAAAACTCAAAATAGACACCATAGAATGTCTGTGGTTTTTATATGGTGTGTGTTTATGACGGATTCAATTTTATTGACAACGCTTATAGGTTTCGGATAAAAGATTATTCATGCCGGAGTGGTGAAACTGGTAGACGCACGGGACTCAAAATCCCGCGGGGGCAACCCCGTGTCGGTTCGATTCCGACCTCCGGCACCAGGAAAATCAAGGGTTTGGTCAATACCTTATTGCCAAACCTTTTTTTGTATATTTTTTCATAAAGCCCCTAAGTTTTTCCACAGGCAGACGTCTCGGAAACCTTATTCGATCATACACACCTATTCCCTGACACTGAATCTATGTAAATTTTTTCACAATTCTGAGTCTATATTACCCTAAATTTTATCTATTTTGCTATGAATTACAACAAGACACTCCATCGCATAAAGAGCATAACTATTTGTTTTAATTAATTTAACTTATAATATTTTATTCTTGCACGCTTTTTGCAAACACCAGGGTAAAATTA
>JASFGF010000142.1:0-7091 GCA_050123915.1 Desulfobacterales bacterium
TGCCTTTAATAGGTCTTAGCTGGATTCTGCTGCATCTCGGTGTCGTTCCTGCAATGCTCCTATTGGTTTTGATGAGTTCTGCTTTGGTGTTTGGTTATAGAAAAATAAGTCTTCGTCGACTAAATAATTCAGGGGTCGGGGAGTTTTTAGAAATGCCCGACTGTCCATAACCCTTTAATATTTATATAAAAAAATAGCACTAGACATAGGCTTTTGTATTTGTTATGAATAATCTCAACGATATCAACAAGAAAGGAGATTATTCATGACCAGAAAATCGAACAAGATTTCAACCCGTTGGATCCGTGAAACTCGCGATGATTTTAGAGCCTTTTTGGATGAAACCGATTTTCCTGATCCTGAACGTTTCGGAGAACGAGGCCCTGTTTTCAAATATCCAGAATGGTTGATTATGTTCATTGCTATCTTGTCGGTTAAGTTGAAAATAAAAACATATGTTCAAATTCATAAAATGGCAGTTAAGTATTGGGACGTGATCGCAGAAGGATTAGATTTAACCCCTATCAGCGAAAGACAGCTAAGGGAAAGGTTAAAAAAAATCTTTCATTTCCCTGGAAAACCAGCAGCGTTTATCTTTCAGCTGTTTCCTGAACTTGACCAATGACAGGGTGATCAGTGCGGATAAAATGATGAATAAAGCAAAGGGTCCTGTCTGGCACAAGAAATACAAGGATAAAGGCATTGTACCCAAAAACTTGCGGGCACTGGATAAAGAGGCTACCTGGTGTAAATCGAATGCCGATGGCTGGGTTTATGGCCATGGCAGTTTTAGCCTTACATCTCATAAGGTCCCATTTTTAGGCGCATTTATATGGATGAAAAACAGTGCCAACGAAGCCAGGAAAATGTGGCTTGAGACGTCTCATTTCAAAGATCAAATTGACTACGTTGCCATGGACTCGAAGGCAGATAACTCAAGGCATTTTCGAGAATATAGGCGGCAACGAAAGATAAACTTGATTACTTGCTGTCGCCAAAACATGGATAAGACAAGGCTCCGCAGAAAAATGATCAAGTTTATGAAGAAACCAAAACATAAAAAGATTTACCGTGAAAGATCATTTAAAGTCGAACCGATGCAAGGTTTGGTGAAAGATATATTTGAGCTAAACCGTTGCTGGATGAGGGGTAACGAAAACAACCGATGGCTGTTCGCAGCAATGGGTTTAACTATCCAAATGCATCAATTCGAAGCATTTAAACAAGGTAAATCAACTTGGACTGTCAAAGAACGGGTTTTGGGATAAACTCCCCGACCCCTGAGTTAATTAGGGTAAAAATAAGTGGGTCATCCCCAATTGAGTGTGTGTGATCCTAAAGGGTACAAGGATTCAAGGGTTCGAGTGAAATGCTTTAAAAGCCACTGAAGGATCCAAGGGCTCGAGGGTCCAAGGATTCAAGTAAAAAGCAAAAAAATATTCAAAGAAAGCAACCTATATATTATTAACTAAAGATTTAGTTTTTATTGATAAAAGAAAATTAAGTATACTAAACAAAAGACATCGCAAAATTCGAAAGAATGTTAAAGGCACTGATAAGGTCTTTATAAAACAAACACTTGAACCCTTGACTCCCTGAATCCTTGGCCCCTCTTCTCCAACCAAATTGGAGAAGAACCTTAGATCTTCTTCTGAAACAATACTTTATTATCGCCTGAATGATTGTAATCCAATGATACCTGAACCCCCTCAACTTCAGCGTTTCCTTTCAAAATATCGAATCCGATTTTCTTATGAAATTGGATGGATCCTTTATTCACGGGCGATGTGCAAGACCTGATCGTGTCGCGGTTATTTGCTTTGCAAATCTGAAAAAACCGATGATATAAAAACTCTCCAAGCCCCATACCGCGATAATTGGGATGAACCCCCACAAGATGAATATAGCCTTCATTGGCTTTCGACTGTGACAGAAAGCCGATCAAAAAAGCCGTGAGCTCTTCTTCTTTTTCGATAATGAATGATGTGTCGCAAAAATGCACAAGAAACAGTTTCGGCAACATCCATGTCAGGTCTCTTCCTCCCCACCAGTCTTTTATCACCAAGATGATTCGCTGGTGGTCTGAAGGCTTGCTATTTCTGATCTTTAGACCTTTTGGCAATTTGGTAATCATCATTCAACAGGCTTTATACCGACATTGGTGTACAAAATTTGAGTTATAAATCTATGGACAGACGATTTCTTCCTTCTGCTTTGCTTTTATACAAAAGGGTATCTGCTCTTTTTATAAGGCTGCTAACGGTATCATTTTTTTTAACAAGCGTAGCACCAATGGAAATTGTAACGTGCAGCTGTTTATTTTCATGAACAACATATGAATTTTTTATGAGCAATCTTAATCGATCCCCTAAATTTTCCAGGTCATCGCGGGATATATTACGTATCACCCCAATAAACTCTTCCCCGCCCCATCTGCCATAAAGATCGAATGGTCTCGAGTTTGCAACAAAAGTATTTGCTACGAACTTAAGAACATCGTCACCCACATCATGTCCATAAGTATCATTAAATTTTTTAAAATGATCGATATCCATAAAAAGGATGCCGAAAGGAATATCGAAACGTTTCTTTTCTTCGAACCGGATTTGGATTTCTTTTTCAATATAGTTTCTGTTTGGAATTCGCGTAAGATGGTCAAGCAAAGCCAATTTTTCGAGTTCTTTGATACGAAGCGCATTGGCCGTTTGGTTGCTGATATCCGTAAACAGCTCAATGCCGCCGATGACGTTGCCCTCCGCGTCGGTCAATGGAGTGACACGAACAAAAATCGGTATTCTATGCCCATCCTTGTGGTGCATATATACTTCTGCTGAACGTAACGTTTTATCCGCAATAGTTGCCGCAAGGGGGCACATACCGGTACAAAGACTTCTTCCCTCATTATCTACATGGGTGAGTATGTTGTCGGAACACGATCTCCCGACAACCTCATTGGCTGCATATCCGGAGATCCGTTCAGCCGCTTTATTCCAGTATGTTATAATTCTATCTCGGTTAACAAAGTATAAACCGTCATAGAGATTATCAATAATCCTGGCATAAGAATCTTTGTCTAATTTCATGGGATTTTCCAGTCCACGTTCTTTGATGATTATTTTGTTTCATTAAATTTCGGACATAAACGAACCCAAGGTCTTTAACGACCCTCTTGGGGTTGACCCCGATATCATTGGTCGAGAAATTTTTTAGCTCCCACCCGAATCCCCTTTCCCGGCAATACCATAAGGGTTGAGGTCCCATGGGCAATAAGGTTCCCTTCTTTGTCTTTTACACTCGCTTCGGCATAATTGATGGTCCGGCCCGCCCTGATGCAATGCCCCTGTGCGGTCATCAGTCCCGTATTTATGGATTTCAAATAGTTGAGTTTGAGATCGATATTCACCAAACCCGCGTCTTCAGGCAGCCTCAGAAATACGGACCAAAACGTTGCGGTATCGATAAGTGTGGCCAATACGCCGCCATGAACAATCCCAAATGGCTGCAAATGACATTGCTCGGTGTTAAGCTTCACCACAGCCTGATCCACAGAAATCGAGACCAGCTGCATTCGAAGGTGTTCAGGATAGGGGCTGGTGTTCACCATGTCTATCAGTTTGTTGATATAATTATCGTTTGGCTGCTGCATTAAAAGACCTCGACAGTCTATTCTTTTTTATTTTGTGATATTCTATTTAAAAACCAATCTGACAATTCTCTTTTCGGACCAATATCTTTTTCAATTTGATCTAACCAATTTCTTATTTCTGAAAGTAGGAATGGTTTCTTGAATATCGTTATTCCCAATGAATTTGCTTTATCAAAATGTTCCTTTGTGAAAGCTCCGGACATCAGTGCAATATGATTACATCTACATCCTTTGTTAATCTGTTCTTCAATAAAGGCAAACCCGTTCTTAAAAGGCATATCCACGTCTGATAAAATGACGTCTGAACAAGCCTGGCCTTTTGGACACGGGCACTCATGCGCTTCAGATAAAGGGCATAAGCCTGGATGTGGAAAAGTAAATACCTCATACCCTCGGTTATCAAACAAAGTCCACAACATTTGCCGAATCTCTTTTTGATCATCAAAAATAAGAGCCCGATAATTCATGCTGCTGCTCCTTTTATTGAGTGGGTAAACGGATTATCCAGCCAAGTGATCATCTGTCGCCGGTGAGAGCAACGAAAGATGATGTCTGATAAAGTGTTACTCCAACATGTTGAATTGAAATATAAAATAATTGTTGTTCAGAACAAAAGAACACCATTCACTTGTATTGCAATTTAGGATAATGTTCTTTCATGCATTCCGGGCATATACTATGACTGATATCGGCTTGTGAGTGTTTGTGAATATAGATGTCAACCTGTTCCCAATATCCTTTGTCATCACGTATTTTTTTACAAAATGAACAAAGAGGAAGAATTCCTCTTAAAATCTTAATTTCCTTTAAGGTCTTCTTTTGCTTAAGTATTGCCCACATGCTATTCATGAATAACATGGTCTGTCTTAAGTCGGAATCATCATAGGGAGTTTCTTTATTACCAACACCTGCTACTGCAACAATCTTTTCGGAATCAAAAATGGGTACACTTAGGTGCCGAATTACTTGAAAGTGTCCTTCTGGATAACCCTTTTTGTCGTACATGTTTTGATAATCATTATGAACTACCGGTATCCTCAATCGTATACTATCGGCCCAAATTCCAGCTTGGTCTATAGGATAATGTGTTGTTTTCTCAGCTTTGCACAATTTCAGAGCACCTTTTGACCATGAAACCAATTCGATTGTTTTGTCGTCTTCATTTACAAAGTGTAAATAGCCGGCGTTACTTTTAGTTAAGGAAACAACAGACTCAAGAGCAAACTCTCTAATTTCCCTCTCGCTGACGTCGGTCATTTGACTCAGAGCCAATAAGGATTCGAGGCGAGTTTGATTCTGCTTCAAATTTTTGTTAACACTATCTAACTGATCAATTTTTACCAAAAGGTCATTGTAGCTTGGTTTTTTGTCCATGTATACTTGGTTCCTCTGGTTATGGATGAATCGCCTCAACTTCCAAGCGTATCATTTTTACATGAAACATACCGTTATCATCCATTGGAAATGTCTTACCATATACGTTTATAACATCATCGATAAACGTATTTTGCTCGTTTTCCGGAATTCTTCTTGTATAAGGCAGCCAGGTTGTTCTAATCCAGCCGGCAAGACCCTTTCTCCCCTTTTGAGTCATGTCTTTGGGAATGAGCTCCAATCGTTTTATGCTGAAGCCCGCATCATTGAGCCATTGTTTATATTCATTCGGAGAACAAAACGCATACGGAAATGAAAAATCATTGAAATAGCACCGCCACTTTTCATTTTTTATGACTTCATCTACAGAAGCAATAATATCCTGGGCGTTTCCTTTGCCGCCCATCTGAAATAAAATCCTCCCGGACTTCTTTAAACTTTTTTTGACGCCGTTTAATACCGAGATTTGATCTTTTACCCAATGAAGCGCAGCGGTCGAAAATGCCACATCGAATTGATGTTTGAAATCAAGTTTTGTCGCATCCAAAAGGACAAAAGATAAATTTGGATGTTTTGACGGAGGAAACGTCTTTTGAGCAAGGGCTATCATATCCGCAGAGCTGTCTATCCCTGTAATGCGTCCTTTTTTTAGATAGGCGCTTATCAGAGCAGTCACTTTTCCATCTCCACAACCGATATCAAGAACCGATTCTTCTCCGTTAAGATAAAGTTTGCTGATCAACTCTTGTGCCCATTCATATTGGGCACAAGAGTGCTTAAGATAGTCATCAGGATTCCACGAATAGGTTTTTCGATCCATATTTTTATTTTCGGAGAACGTGGCCTTCACCGGAGCAAGAAACGAGCGTCAGGTGAAAGGCATGGCTTCTAATTTTTTTACGACTTCTTGTCCTTCAGCAAATCTTTCAGGCTCGCGAACGGATTGTTGCCGTAACGCGACTCTTGCCCGTCGGCCGGCGTCGCTTCATCATACCATTCGGCAACCTGATCCCGTGAATGTTCATTGTCGTGACAGTAGATGCACAATAACTCCCAATTGCTGCCGTCCGGTGGATTGTTATCGTGGTTGTGATCCTTATGATGGACCGTGAGTTCTCGAACTCTCTTGCCTGAAAATTCGCGCCCGCACCTCGCACATATCCACGGAAACATCTTGAGAGCCCGCCCCCGATAAGTTTTTTCCTGACGCTCTCGGTGATGCCGAGCCTCGGCGATGATCTGATCCTGCCTGTCGGACTCCGAACCCGTCTTCTTCGATGACATATGGTTCTCCCCCGGTCGTTCAATATAGATTAATTCTTTCTCATCAAGAGCAGCTGTTAACGGCGTCTATAAATTCCTTCATCATGTTAACATCTTTAACGCCGTCTTTTTCCACACCACTGGACACATCAACGCCAAAGGGTTTAATATCTTGAATGACCGAACAGACATTTTCCACATTTAACCCCCCGGCAACAATAATCTTTTCTGACATGTCTTTTACCCATTTTGGGAATTGATGAAAAACACCACTACCGATACTGGCATCGTAAATGAAGTATTCATATTCGAGATCAGAAGGAGGCATTTCTTTTGATGCCAGCACCAGATGAGGGACCTGCCTCATTTCATATATCTGCGTATAGTCAAAATACGCCGCGGCTTCTTCAACATCGCTGTAATTGACACCAACGACAAAACTTTTTATTTTACCTTTAGCGTATTCAGCCAATTCAACGGCATCTTTAGGAGGGCAATAGCGTATACTTTTGATGTAAGTGACAACTCCGATGGCATCATATCCATACTCGATGGCTTTATCTATTTGATCTTTTGTTTTTAAACCGCAGACCTTGGTAAACATTTTTTCACATTACTGTTTATGATGGCTTTGATATCTTATTTTGATCCTTCAAGCAAAATTCTAAATTTAGATTTCATCAAAACTAAAAATCGATACCTGCATTCTTTTGATACCCGCAAGCGTTCTTTTACTAAGGTTCATATATACTCTAAGATCGCGCTCTTTCTTTGTATATTCTCTGACATCCTCTTCTGACCAGAAAAG
>JASFGF010000143.1:0-7076 GCA_050123915.1 Desulfobacterales bacterium
AGATCGATCATTGCCAGATCGAACGGTTCTTGTTCGGCCAATTTCAGGGCCAATTCCGCGCTGGTGGTCTTTGTAACCTGGTATCCTCCGGATTCAAGTCGCATATGGATGACCTGAAGAATATTCCGGTCATCATCAACAACGAGTATTTTTCCTTTATGATCGTTCATCATCTTACTGTCCAATTGCCGGAAGGGCTTCTCTTTTCTTTTCTTCAATACCCAAATCAATCTCTTTTAAACGTTTTATCTGGTTTTGTAAATTTATTATCTGTTTTTTTTCTGTTCTCAGTTCATTTTCCAGCAAATCTATCTTTTCTGCATAGTTCATGTTCTGATTTAAAAGCCAAATCCAGATTTTTGCTTTTTCTTTAAAAACGGATTCAGGATATTCTTTGACGAGTTTTTTAAAAAAATGAATCGATATATCATAATTCACATAGGTGTATTCCGGATTGGCATATATCAGACCCATCATATAAAGTGCATGGCTGCCGTATTTTTGAGGAAAACGGTGTAACATTTCTTGACTTTTTTTTAAGGATGTCAAGAAATCGCCATTGGAAAAAGACAATTTTGCCTGAAATAAAAGCTGGTTCGCTTCACTGTACTGAGGAAACGAAAACGGGTCTTCATTATACAGGTTATAATAAGGGGCGCATCCGGTTCCGACAAGCAAAAAGCTTATCCAACAGGCAATGTAAAGAAAAAAGTGCTTCCTTTGCCGGGAATACTTTCTACCCATATTTTTCCTCCATGTACTGTAATGATATGTTTTACAATGGAAAGACCGAGACCTGTACCCCTGACAGTTTCTTTCCCGCTCTCTACCCGTTTGAATTTGTCGAATATTTTAAAAAGATTTTTTTCGTGAATTCCACAACCTGTATCCGAAACCGATACTTCGACCACCTTATCGTCGTGATTTTTTAAAACGGTACTTACGATGACCGATCCTTTTGCATCCGTATATTTTAGAGCATTTGCGACTAAATTTTCAAGCAACTGGCTGATCCTTTCGGAATCCATCAAGATTTCCGGGAGCTTTGGCGGTGGAGTGAATTCGAGGGTAATATTTTTCCGCAGAGCAATGGGCGCCAGTTTCAAAATACACTTGCGTATAAGGTGGATCAGATTGGCGTGATTGAAATGGTACTCCATCATTTTTGCTTCCATACGAGACAGATCCAGGATTCTGTTGACCGATACAATCAGTCGTTCGCACTCATCGCTGACAATGGTCAAGAGCTCCTCTCGATTTCTGGGATTGTCGGTAAAAGTTCCATCAATCAATAATCTTGAAGCTTCCCTTATAACGGTTAGCGGTGTACGAAGTTCATGGGATACATGACTGATGAAATCTTCTTTCATTTCAGCAAGTTCCTTCAGCTTATCACACATTATATTGAAATCGTTTGCTAAATCTTCTATTTCAGGAGGTGAGGCGATATCGAGAATTTTTTCGAATTTGCCCTTTGCAATATCCTTTGTTTTTTTTTGTAACAACAATATGGAGCGATTGATGCTCCGGGTGTTAAAGAATGAAATCAATATCCCGAAAATAATGGAAAGTCCGGCGGCAATGGATGTGGTTTTAAAAACATTGGTGCTGATTTCGCTGGAAATTTTTATCTTTTCGTCTCTATCGGATTTTGCCGACCATATGATATATTTGAAATTGTTATTGATTTCTTCAACAATTTTTTCTTTTTGAATCTGATATTCCTTATATGGATATGCCCGGCCTTTTTTAATGTTTTCGATTTCCTGGTTGAAGATGGAAAAATATTCATTGCAAAGCTGATTGATTTTAAAAAATCTTTCTTTTTTTCCAGTACCGGCGATATGAAAAATTTTGATTTTCTTTTTTCCAGGACCCGTTACCAGCAGCCCCAGTTGCTCAATGTCTTTATTAAAATCCTCTTTAATCTTAAGAAAATGTTGATAAAAGTCATTGTCTTTTGAAATAAGGTATTTCTTTTCGAAACTGACCATTGAAAACATATTGTTCGAAAGGCGTTCGGTCAGACGAACTGTCTGACCATCAATGGATGAAGCCGCGCGCGTGAGGCGGGCCAACTGGTTGAGTTTAATGGTTACAAAGATGACCAGAAACAATACGAGCATCATTATAGCAAGATATCCGAAAGTCAGTCGTTTGAAGATCGTAAATTTCATGATGATATAAAAATCGGCAAGCTTTCTTGAAGAATAGATAATAACACTCAATCACATGCGCGGTAAGCTTTTTAGATGGTATTTTGTTGCCCAGGATGGACTGATAATCCTGGATTAACGGATAAAATCCCTCCTTTTTTTGAATACGTGTATATAAAAAAATGCGGTTTATATGTCAAACAAAACATTGAATGAAGACATTCTGATCGACGCAAAAAAATGCTTAACCACATTTCGCATTACAAGGTTTCGCAGTTTGACAATGTGTTGATGGTTCATGTATATATGCGTCAAACTAAGTTAAACCTAAACTGAGCGTTTCAAATTTCAAAAGAGGATAAAATATCTTTTATTTTTATTGGGTTATCTGTATTTATACTTTTAAAATTTGAAACCCTTCGGGATTGCCGATCTTGCCGCATCTACTGTGTCAGATGCCGCCCCGCATCGTTGACTATAGCGGGACGACATCTTCTCCCGCAAAACGGGATTTCGCTACGCTCAACTTTCTTATATGCGACAACACCGCCAAAGGCGGGTAAGCCTCGACAATCGCTCAATTTAGGTTTACATTTAATTGATTGTAATCAAATTTGCTTAATTAGGGTTTAATTATTTCCCAATATGCCATGAAACCGATTGTTGCCATAGTGGGTCGTCCCAATGTGGGTAAATCGACCTTTTTTAATCGTGTCACCGGAACAAGGAAGGCCCTAGTTGACGACTTCCCTGGTGTTACAAGGGACCGCCATTATAGTGATGCTGTCTGGAATGGGGTTGATTTTACACTGGTCGATACCGGTGGATTTCCGGGTGGTGATGAGGACGACTTTGCCCTTAAAATACGTTCACAAATCCTTCAGGCCATTGAAGATGCGGATGTTATTATTCTTTTGCTGGATGGCAAGAGTGGCATTTCCCCATTTGACGAAGATGTTGTCAGGATGCTTCGCCCCCTGTCGCAACCGGTCTTTTTTGCCGTCAATAAAATCGACGGGGTCGAACAGGAGGTTAAACTTTATGATTTTTATAAGCTTGGGATAAAGAAATTATACCCTATTTCTGCTGAACACCGTTATGGAATCACGGATTTTTTAGATGACCTGACTGAAATTCTACCGAAAACAGATACCGAAGAAGGCGGTGACGTCGTTCGATTGGCGGTGGTGGGAAAGCCGAACGTTGGAAAATCATCTTTGATCAACCGGATGTTGGGACAACAGCGCCTGCTTGTCAGCGATATACCCGGGACAACACGTGATGCCATTGATTCTCTTTGTAAAATTAATGAAAAACCATATCTTCTAATCGATACAGCAGGTATTCGCCGTAAAGCACGGGTGTCGAAAAAGCTTGAAAAATTTTCAATTATTAAAGCATTAAGAAGCCTTGACCGGTGTGATGTTGCGCTGATTGTCATTGATGCCCATCAAGGGATAACAGAACAGGATATTAATATTGCAGGGTATGCCTTTGACCGTGGATGTGGTTGTATCTTTTTATTAAACAAATGGGATCTTGTTGAAAAAGACAGCAAAACTGCAAAAGAATATTATGACCGGCTAAGAATGCAAGCCAAATTCTTAAGCTTTGCACCGATGACAACCATTTCAGCATTAACAGGTCAAAGGGTCTTTAAGATATTTGATATTGTTGAAGAAGTGTTTAAACAATACACATTGCGCATGGGGACCGGGCAGCTCAACAGGATATTCGAGCAGGCAATTTTGCAGAACGAACCATCACTTTACAGAGGAAGGCGCCTTAAGTTTTATTATGCGACTCAGATATCAACCCGGCCGCCGACATTCGTTTGTTTTGTAAACTATCCGGAGGCCGTCCATTTTTCCTACAAACGATACCTTATGAATCAGATCAGGGATAAGGCAGGGCTTGACAAGACTCCGATTCGAATCATTTTCCGCAAACGGACAGGCAAGCCCAAAAGATGATACTGGATTTTGGATGCTGGATACTCGAGGGGTCGGGGAGTTTTTCTAAATTGTCGCTCCATGGATAATCTTTTTTTAAAACGCGGGATCATGCCAGAGGCGGACAAGGCTCGTGGCAAGGGTCCGCAAAGAAAGAACAGGAATCAATCTTTAAGTTCGCTGTATAGTTTGCAAAATATTTAAAGATACGATTTCAGCCAGCGCCTGTTCTTTCCAACGATCCCTAAGCCACTCAAACAGCACCTGCTTTAAAAAAAGATCATCCATTCCGCTCTCTGAGGCATAGGCTCTCCTGCCGGAGGCTAATACTAAAGGATTTAGAAAAAAACTCCGCGAGGACTTGGACATTTAAAACTTGATCGTAAAAATATCTGTTTTTTTAAACGGCGAAGCCGCGTTGCACAAAATCGTGAAGCGATTTTATTAAAGGATTAACAATGGATCTGTTTGAATACCGCGCCCAAAAGGATGGTTATGTTTCAGGACCTCTTGCGGACAGAATGCGTCCTGTGAGCATTGACGAGTTCGTCGGGCAAAGGCATGCTGTTGGAGAGGGGACACTGATACGGCATGCCATTCTGAAGGATCGGATTTTTTCTATGATTTTGTGGGGCCCGCCGGGATGTGGAAAAACAACCCTTGCCAGAATTTTTGCTAGCCATACCCATTGTCATTTCGTCCATTTTTCTGCGGTTCTGTCAGGCGTTAAGGAGATCAGGTCGGTTATTGAGGATGCAAAGAACCAGCAAAAACTTTTTAGAAAAAAAACCGTTCTTTTTGTTGACGAAATTCATAGATTCAACAAGGCACAGCAGGATGCATTCCTTCACCATGTGGAGAGTGGTCTCATCACCTTAATTGGTGCAACCACCGAAAATCCGTCATTTGAAGTGATTTCGCCCCTCTTGTCAAGATGCCGTGTGATAACGCTCAATTCACTTTCTGACGAAGATATTGCCGCCATTATGCGTAACGCCCTTAAAGACAAGGGAAGGGGCCTTGGCGACATGAATTTGATTTTCGATGAGGATGCACTTTCTCATTTGGTCCGAATATCGGACGGCGATGCCCGGACGGCACTCAACAGCCTTGAATCAACGGCATCTCTGATCGCATCGAGTCGCGAAAATCCATCAAAGGAAAATCCCATAAATATAACGCTTCAAGATGTAGAACGTGCCATGGAACGAAAGGCACTCTTGTATGATAAAACCGGTGATGAACACTATAATCTTATCTCCGCATTTCATAAGAGTTTAAGGGGAAGCGATCCGGATGCTGCAGCCTATTGGCTTGGTCGAATGCTGACCGCCGGAGAAGATCCTCTTTACGTTGCACGAAGAATGGTCAGATTTGCGTCCGAGGATATCGGAAATGCCGACCCTCATGCCATAGGCGTGTCATTGAGTGCCATGGAGGCTTTTCGGTTTCTCGGCCATCCGGAAGGAGATTTGGCGCTTGTTCAGGCTGCCGTTTATCTGGCGACAGCCCCGAAGAGCAACAGCATATACGCCGCTTACGGAGCGGTGAAGACAGTTATAGATAAACATGGGGCGCTGCCGGTTCCGCTTCATATCCGCAATGCGCCGACTGCATTGATGAGAGAAATCGGCTATGGCAAAGATTACAAATATGCCCATGATTATAAAGATGCCTATGTTTCCCAGGACTATTTGCCGGAAAAGCTTGAAGGCCGGTATTTTTACAAACCTACGGACAGAGGTTATGAAAACCGTATAAAACAGTGGTTGGAAAAGTGGCGTCGTCTGAAACAAAAGGAAAAAGACGCCAAAAATAATCAGAAGTAACCGGTATCCCTTTCAATTTCATCTCTCGTTTTTAAAAATGCCTTACGCTGGAGTTTTAGACGACGTCATCTACGGATTCCCTTTAAGCAAATCCATACATCGGAAAATGACTTGACACCGATATGAAATAAAAATACAAAGCAGCTAAATTTTTGAAGCACTTATCAAAATTTTAACTGAATGTTAGCCGTCGGAATAGCGGAAGTGGAACAGATTAAAGGGATCGTCATCATTGTCGGAAACTATGGGAGCGGGAAGACCGAAGTTTCCATAAATCTTGCCGTGAATCAAAAGCGTGCCGGCGTTGATGTAAAGATCGCGGATCTTGATCTGGTGAACCCTTACTTCAGAACCAGAGAAGCGAGAAATCCCCTTTTGAAGCTGGGGATCGAGGTGGTGGTGCCCGAGGAAAAATATCTTCAGGCCGATCTACCCATTTTGAGCCCTGCAGTCTCAGGATTAATCCGCCATCCGATGGAGTTGACACTGATTGACGCCGGAGGCAACGATGTGGGAGCAACCGTCCTTGCAGCACTGGCCGATTCTTTTAGCAATAAACATGTTCATATGTTGCAGGTGGTGAATCCCTTTCGGCCGTTCACCGATACCATTGAAAGCTGCTTGAAAATACGTCGTGAGATTGAAAGAGCTTCAAAAATGACCATCAATGGCATCATCGGCAATGCAAACCTGATCGATGAAACTTCGGTTGATGATATATACAACGGATATGATTTTGTTAAGGCATTATCCGTGGAAAGTCGGCTGCCGTTAGAGTTTATTACTGCCTCTGTGGAACTGTTGCCCGAGATAGATATGGGACGCTTTTCCTGTCCGGTGCTTCCCATAGAAAGACAGCTTGTTCCACCGTGGAAAAAAGCCGCCGATCTGAAAAGATAAGCCTTGCTGAAGACCAGTGGATAGTTAAAAGTAACGAGTGACGAGTAACAAGTAACGTGTAACGAGCAAAAAATCTTGTTACTCTTTACTTGTCATTCAAAAAAACCGGCTAAGTTGGGATGCTGGCGTTGTGGAACAGTGAACCTTGAAACGCCCAACCTGTGCCTTAATATATTTCTAAGGAGCTTAGGATATGTCTTATAAACATACCATCGACAAGGACCGATGCAAAGGATGCG
>JASFGF010000144.1:0-7064 GCA_050123915.1 Desulfobacterales bacterium
GGATAAAGAATGCGTAATGACGGATGAAATCTCTTTCGGCTCGGTGCTTCAAAGGGTTTTAACAATCATTAGTTGTATAGAACTTGAAGTATAACCTTAATCTTGCAAAATTCAGATATAAATTTATCATACCCAAATAGCATATGTAAACGATAGTTTTTAAATATTTTTCAACGGTTTCTTGACGTTATAATGATATTCATGTATACAGAAGTTTTTTCAAATTAACGCAGTCTCGATAAACGGGGATGTGTCAATTCCGCAAGCCTTTATAAGAACATTGCCGTCCTGTTCAGAATTATGATTATTTGCAGTTTATTGACATCCCAACGAATTGATATAATAGAAGGTTGATCATTTTGTTTAAACTGGGAATACTAAACGGTTATCATTCACTTGAAACACAGAGGTGGAATATGGAAGATAAGGTAAAACTTGTATTTGAAGGCAAAACATATGAACTTCCAATTGTTACTGGCAGTGAAGGCGAGAAGGCCATCGACATTTCAACCCTTCGCCAAATGACAGGCCTAATCACCCTGGATCCGGGATACGCCAACACCGGCAGTTGCACCAGTTCCATTACGTTTATGGATGGTGAAAAAGGAATTTTACGGTATCGTGGTATCCCGGTGGAACAGCTGGCCGAACATTCGAGTTTTATCGAAACCGTCTATCTCTTAATTAACGGTGTGCTGCCCACTGAGAAGGAACTTAACAACATGTCGGTGTTGTTTAATGATCAATCACTCGTGCACGAGGACATGCAGATTTTTTATCAGAACTTTCCCAGGGCCTCACACCCCATGGGAATACTCTCATCCATGGTGAATGCTTTAAGGAGTTTTTATCCTGAGCTTCATAACATTGAAGAGGAGATGAATATCACCGTTACTCGTCTATTATCCAAAGTTCGGACCATGGCCGCCATGTCTTATAAAATATCGAGAGGTCACAAGGTTGTTTATCCGAGACCCGATCTGAAATACTGTGCAAATTTTCTGAACATGATGTTCGATACACCGGTCAGACCCTATCCCATTGACGACGACCTGGTTAGGGCGCTGGATGTTTTCTGGATTCTTCACGCCGACCATGAGCAGAACTGTTCTACCTCAGCGGTAAGGCTGGTGGGGAGTGGGCGAGTGAATCTATATGCGGCGATTTCTGCCGGTATCGCAGCCCTATGGGGTCCTTTGCATGGAGGCGCCAATCAGGCGGTCATCGAAATGCTTACCGAAATTCAAAATGACGGCGGGAACTACCGTCGGGCCATTGAACGCGCCAAAGATAAAAATGATCCGTTTCGACTCATGGGTTTTGGACATCGCGTTTACAAGGCGTATGATCCGCGGGCCAAAATCATGAAAAAGATGTGTGATAAGGTTCTTGCCAAACTCAACCTTAAAGATTCGTTACTCGATATTGCCAAGGAGCTTGAAGCAGCGGCATTAAAAGATGATTATTTCATTGAATACAACCTGTATCCAAACATCGATTTCTACAGCGGCATCGTCCTGCGAGCCATGGGCATTCCCACCAACATGTTTACGGTCATGTTTGCCATCGGCCGGCTACCGGGCTGGATTGCCCAATGGAAAGAGAGTCTGGACGATCCCAAATGGAAACTTGGACGGCCTCGTCAGATTTACACAGGACCTATCAAAACCGATTATATTCCCATCGACCAGCGATAGTTCGATATCGATGAACGCTACGGATAAGAAACTAAGAAGTGTGCTGCAACAACTCACCCTGGGCCAGGTGGTAAAGCCGGCAAACTTACTCGAGGAAAAAAAAGCTTTTCTGCACCCTCGTTTTTCTAACAAGAAAAAATCTCCTGTGTTTAAATATGAAAACGCATCATTAAATTGGACGGAATTTCAGCCGGTTTTGCCTCTTGCATCCATGGATGCTCCGGATGAAGTTATTGAAATCTACCGGGAGAAACAGCTTGAACTGAACAGGACTAAAAATATGTTCGCTGCGGTGGGCAGCGAAAAATTTACACAGTTTGCCATTGAAATCTTCGGTGCCCCAACTGCTGAAGACGCCCGGCGGTCTCGCCGGGTTCTGAAAAAATATTCAGATGTTACGCCTCCTGAGCGAACCTTTTTGGCAAAGGATTTTGCAAGGTTGCTTAAGGCTCGATTAGAAAAGCTTGGTATTTCCATGGATATAAAGCTGGTTTCTTCCATGGCCACAAAAATTTCGGTAGACAGCGTTTCCCGCATCATTCATCTTAATCGAGATGCCCTATTTGCACCCGAAGAGGTGAAACGCCTTCTGGTGCATGAGATTGATGTTCACGCTGTTCGCATTCACAATGGTTCTTGCTTGCCGTGGGGTATTTTTTCCATGGGAACGGCAGGATACAGGGAAGCCGAAGAAGGACTTGCGGTTCACATCGAACGCCGGGCGGATCACCTTTATCCTTTCCAGGAGAAAATTTACGCTGGGCGCTGTTTGGCGGTTTATCTGTCCCTTTCCGCCGGTTTCGCAGAAGTATTCGAAGAACTATTGGTGTATTTCGATGAACAGACGGCCTATACGATTGTGGAGCGGGTAAAGCGAGGACTGGCCGATACTTCCCGTTCAGGCGCGTTGACAAAAGAATTTCATTACTTCACCGGTCCCGATAGGGTCCGGTCATATCTTCACGGCAAAGGCAGTCTTAAAATGTTGATGGGTGGTAAAATCGCTTTCAAACATGCTAAATTAATCGACAGGTTGGTTCAAAACGGTCTTGTGGACACCTCGAATTGGATTTTTCCATTGGAAATATACGATGATAAAAAATCTTTCCCAGCTTAAAGATGCGCTGAGCAAATGCCGGGGAACCTGGGCCTGGGTGGGGCAGAGAGGCATCGATGCGTTTTCGGTGCTTGACTTTGTCTCCGTAGATGCAGGGTTCTTCTGTGACTTTGGTGAGGTATATCCCGGGATTTTTGGAGGAGAGTCCCTGTTTTCTGTAGAAAAAGATCACGGGAGACGGGAAAACTGGGGAAATAAAGACCTTGAAATGCTTTGGGAAGCGCCGACATGCAGACAGATTGAAACATACATTGGCCGTGTGAAAGCGCCTATCAATACGGTCTGCTATCGTTCGCTCGAGGTATTAGAAAAAGACAGACGCTTTCGTGTGTTGGCGTCCCCCTTGATGCTTAAGGACCTGTTTGACGACAAGTTACGACAACTGAAACTCTTCTCCATGCTGGGTGTAAAGACGCCGACGACGTTTGTATGTTCTTTGGATGAAACAACCTTTGCCAAGGCCGGCGATATTTTGGATGGCCCCTTCGTCGTGCAACCTCCGGTGGGATCTTCCGGAGAAAACACTTACTTTGTGAACAATGAGACCGACTTCGACAGGGTCAAAGACATATTTGAACCTAAACAACGCGTAAAACTATCTAAATATTTGCCGGTGCCGTCTTTAAACGGGCATTGCGTCGTTCTGAAAACACATGACGGATTGCGGTCAATTGCTGCCTGTCCGTCGGTTCAAATTGTAGGTGCCCATGGATGTACAAGCCGGGCAGAAGTTTATTGCGGAAATGATTTTTCAGCCGCCGCCAGCGTACCCAAATCCATAAGAGAAGAAATCTGTAAAATTATGGAGAACATAGGACTTTTCATGGGCACCAAGGGATTTTTGGGTCTCTTTGGTATGGATTTCCTCTTGAACGGTGACGAGGTGCTGGCTCTGGAGATAAACCCGAGGTTTCAGGGATCAACCATGCTTCTGTCATTGCTGCAAGTGGACAGAGGTGAAATTCCCCTGGCAGCGCTGCACGTGATGCAGTTCATGGGCCTTATAGAAGAAGTTACCCAAGATTTTTTAGAACAGTCCAAAAGGATGTACCGAACCCCCTATAAGGGGGCTCACTTAATTATCCATAGCTTGAAAGACAAACCTTACTGCATCGAACACGATATGAAAGCAGGCATTTACACCCTTGTGAATAAGGCCATCGAGCGAGTTCGAGATGGAACGACCTACCGTGACATCAAACGTCCCGATGAGTGGTGTGTCCTGGGCAATCTTCCTAAAATGGCGACGGAAATTTTTCAGGAAGCCCGCTTTGCCATGATACAAACACGCAAGAGTGTTTTGGACGGCAGCTTGCAACAACTCGAGTCTTATGCTGCGACTTTTGTAAATGAGTTACAGGGCCGCTGCAAAATACTCCCCTTTAATGGAGGTCGTGAATGAAACATTTTTCACCGGAAACCTATGACATTGAACAACGTTTTGTCGAGCTTTACTCCCTTGGCCATAAGGGACTTATAACTGAGGCGCCGTTTTATATTCACGCCCTTGGCTTTGACGGCGAACCGGGCAAACTCGGCGTAGAACTCATCTCTTCTTTCAACAAACTGGCACAAAAAGAAGAAGAACTTTCCAAATACGCATTGGATCTTCCGAATGTCGAACATTTTCCCGAAACGATTGTCTTGATTGATGCCTCCAACGACCGGTTGCCAACCGGCCCTGAATCCTTTCGTGTATTGCAGGATGAAATCAAACAATTGGGCATTAAGGCGAATTGTCACCTTGTGAATACCAGAGAAGAGTTGTTGGCCGCTGTCAATAAAAACCCGACGTCTGCCCTGGTTATCAGTGAATGTGTCGATTCAAGGGCATACAACATCGAAGTTCTGGACATGCTCGAGGGTATGGGCGTTGTCGTTTTGCCCGGGAGGGTCACGGCACCCGGATCTATATTTTCCAACAAAGGGAATACCTACCAAATGTTGCAAGATGCGGGCAAGGAAGAATTGCTGGCACGGTATGTCACTGTGCCTGCATCGCAAATGGACACGTCGCAAGTCGTTTCTACTATTTTGGATAATGTCGATACGTTTTCTCAACACTGGAATACAAGCCGTTTTTTTGTAAAGCCGGTTACAGGCGGTAGCGGCGTCGGGGGGTTCCGAATTTCTCGCACAAACAGCGGGTATTTCGTTCCGGACCTTTCCAAGGTCACCGGAGATGCTTTGGAAATACTTCCCATACGGATGGATGTAGACCCGCAGGACAATCACCGGATTGACGAACTATTGTGGATCTTTTCCTTGTTTTCATCCGATCCATATTACAACAACCAATACATGTGGGTGAATTTAGAAACGCTGAGAAATCGTTATGGAACCGGCGATGACCGGGAAGCACTCAGACAACATCTTCTAAAAACAGCGGCCATCCAAACAGCAAAGGCTGAGGAGAGAAGTCTTGACCGTGACAGCATGCACGCAAAACTTGAAGCGGCGGTCAGGCGATATGAAGCCCATTTTTCCAAGCGATATGATCCTGTGTTTTGTGAGCATATCGACTTTGGTGCATGGGGGCTTAGGGCTCACTACCGCCTTACCAAACAGAGTATACAGTTAGAATCCATATATGCCAGAATTTTTCAAATGGCTTTGACCGAAGAAGGGGTGAGTTATGTCGGCTCTGACAACATTTCCAACAAGCATACCGGGGTGCTCGAGTCGGTGCGGCTCACACCGATCAAAGAAGTCATGGTGAATACGGTCGGAGGGCGAACGGCTTTCTTGGATCTCCTCAAAAAAGGCGGCCTTGCCGCTTCGGCGCTGGTCGCGACCCAGGAACCTGAATGGCGCTGCCGCATCCCCGTCCGCTGCCAATTGGACATCGCACCGATTGATGGAAAAATAGGAGAAGGCAACGCCGATACGGCCAGAGGACAGGCTCTGGGGACACGATGGCCCGACTTTGTTGCAAACATGCAGGACTGGTTTCAGGATTGTTTAAAATGCTACTCCATGCAAAAGTCTGAATTTAAGAGTGAAGCTTAAGTTGTCGTTATTGTCAGAATAACATTTCGTTTCAGACCCCGGATATTTTCGTTTAGATCGGCAAGAACTCGCAAACAAAAGCGCGTAAAAGAGAACATGGCAATGGCTTTTTAGAATATCGTACAGTAGTTTGATTTTATTTTCTAATTTGAAAAACTTCAAAGATTTTCTCTTGAACGCGCTCTAATTTGCTCAGACAGCTTTTCGGCCTAAACGAAATCATCCGGGGGCTTACGGCAAATTGTGACCGTTATTAATTCAATCGGAACATATTTTTGACAAGTGCTATCAAAGAAAATGCAAAGAAACCGGTATGGATCGTTAAGCGATGAAGATAAAATAAGCTCCCACAAGGAGGAAAACATGAAAAAAGAAACAACCTTCATACCTGCTCGGTTGATGCTGATTGTTGTTTTATTTGGTTTTTACTTTACGGGATGTTCCAAAGCATATTATGGGGCGATGGAAAAGGTAGGGATTCATAAACGCGATATTCTTGTGGACCGGGTGGAGGGCGCCAGAGACGCTCAATCCGAAGCGCAAGAACAGTTTAAGTCTGCTCTGGAACAGTTTGGCGCGGTGATCAAAATTGAGAATACCGACCTGAAGAAGGCCTATGACAAGCTCAATGCAGAATATGAAGATAGCGAAAAGGCCGCAGCAAAAGTGTCTGAACGGATCGATAAGGTGGAATCTGTTGCCGATGCCCTGTTCGAGGAGTGGGAGGAAGAGTTGAATCTTTATAAGAGTGCGGATCTTCGCCGGTCAAGCAAACAGAAACTGCGAAATACCAAAACCCGTTATCGTGAAATGCTCGCCAGCATGCATCGGGCTGAAAAAAGCATGACACCTGTTTTGCGGACCTTTCGTGATAATGTCCTGTTCTTAAAACACAACCTGAATGCCCAGGCCATCGGTTCTTTGCGGGCGGAGTTTTCCACATTGAAAGGAGAAATTGACGGTTTGATCAAAAATATGAATGAGGCCATCAAGACTTCCAACAAGTTTATTGCCGATATCAAACAATAATTTTTAAAACACAGATATGGGATGTCTCATCGTGTCAAAGGTCGGGTGATCAGTCATCCTTGAATATTGGTCAACGGTTTTTAGGGCTCAAGGCAAACTAATTGAGCGTCGGGGAGTTTTTTTAAAACGCGTGAACTCGAGGCAAGGGACCGTAAAGAAAGAACAGGAATCAATCTTTGGAAACTCAATAGGTTCACTGCGCAATTTGCAAT
>JASFGF010000145.1:0-7056 GCA_050123915.1 Desulfobacterales bacterium
ATATCAGATCACTGCTGTCCGGTTAAGATTTTTAGAATCTCACTTAACTGTATGAAAAGATATTAAATATTAACGAAATCTAAAGGGATCGATTTGAATTTGCCATAGGCTTGGTTTCGTGGTTTTTTGCAAAAAAGACACGAAAGGAACCTAACCATGAACCAAGGCCAAACTATTTTCTCCCAAGTAATCGATTTCCTGCCAAAGAAAAAATTTCGTCAATGTGTCAATCGTTATGGCGGAAATTACCGCGTTCGCTCTTTTACATGTTTTGATCAGTTTCTTTGTATGGCTTTTGCTCAGTTAACTTATCGTGATAGTCTTCGTGATATTGAATGCTGTCTGCGTGCGATGAATAAAAAGCTATACCACATGGGAATACGTGGTAAAATCTCGCGCAGCACTTTGGCCGACGCCAATGAAAAAAGAGACTGGCGAATATACAGTGATTTTGCTCAGATTCTCATTCATCAGGCCAGACAACTATATGCTAACGACGACTTTGGTCTCCAGCTTCAAGAAACGGTATACGCCTTGGATGCTACTATCATCGACCTATGCCTATCGGTCTTTCCATGGGCTCATTTCCGCAGAACCAAAGGTGCTATAAAATTACATACGCTTTTGGATCTGAAGGGCAGCATCCCTTCTTTTATAGCCATCACCAAAGGTAGAGTTCAGGAAGTAAACATTCTTGATGAACTCATCCCTGAAGCTGGTGCGATTTACATCATGGATCGCGGTTATTTAGATTTTGAACGGCTTTATACGTTACACCAATGTTCTTCATTCTTTGTTGTACGAGCAAAAGCCAATACACGTTTACGACGACTTTATTCTATGCCGGTGGATAGGTCTTCCGGTTTAAGATGCGATCAAATTGTTGTACCAACCGGATTTTATACTCGAAAGAATTATCCTGAAAAACTTCGTCGGATAAAATTTGTTGATACTGATAAAGAAAAACGATTAAATCTCCTGACGAATCAAATGACATTGCCGGCATTCACAATTGCAGAACTTTATCGATGCCGTTGGCAAGTTGAACTATTTTTCAAATGGATCAAACAGCATCTTCGGATAAAGGCTTTTTATGGCACATCCGAAAATGCCGTTAAGACCCAGATTTGGATAGCAATATCTGTCTATGTCTTAGTAGCAATAATTAAAAAACGGCTCCAAATCGACTTGAGTCTTTACACAATTTTACAGATTTTTAGTATTACTCTTTTTGAGAAAATGCCTATTTTACAGGCTCTCACGGAAACTGATTACAAAAATAAAATTACTAGCAACCATATACAATTGAAATTATTCGATTCTTAACCGGACACTACTGATAAATTTTAGATAATTATAAACGTTATTCAAGATTTCGTCTTAGAAAGTTTTGAAATAAGTTATACAAAAAGAGTAAAAGGAGATAGACATGAGAGAAGCAGTAATCGTAAGTGCCGTTCGGACGCCTTTGGGCAATTTCAATGGCTCTTTAAGCAACGTTGGAGCCACCACACTGGGTGCCCTCGTCATTGAAGCAGCCATCCGGCGCGCCGGCATTGAGAAACAAGCGGTTAATGAAATCATAATGGGAATGGTACTGCCCTGCGGCTATGGTCAAAATCCGGCCAGACAGGCAGCTGTTAAGGCTGATATGCCTTTTGAGGTTGAATGTATTACCGTGAATAAGGTTTGCGGTTCAGCATTAAAGGCGGTCATGCTGGCCGCTCAGGCCATTCAGCTTGGCGATGCCGATGTGGCGGTTGCCGGCGGCATGGAAAACATGAGTATGGCACCCTACTTCCTTGAAAAGGCGCGCTTTGGATATCGTATGGGGCCCGGCAAATTGCAAGACCACATGATCCATGACGGACTTTGGGATATTGTCAACGATTTTCATATGGGGATGTCCAACGAACTTTGCAGTGAAAAATACAAAATTAGCCGTGAAGATCAGGATCGTTATGCTGAGGAGTCATATCGTCGGACGCTTGAAGCCATGCACAGTGGTCGATTTAAAGATGAAATCGTTCCTGTTGAAGTCCCCCGGCGAAAAGGCGATCCTGTTATTTTTGATCAGGATGAATGCCCCCGTGAGACGACCTTTGAAGCGCTTTCAAAAATGAAACCCGCATTTAAAAAAGACGGTGTCGGTACCGCCGGCAATGCGTCCATCATCAGTGACGGTGCGGCCGCCGTCGTGCTGATGTCAAAAGAAAAAGCAATAGAATTGGGATGCCGGATTATGGCAACCATCGGGTCCCAGGCTTCATACGGGATCGACATGAAGTACCTTTTGGTAGCCCCGATCTGGTCTATACCTAAATGTCTGAAAAAAGAGGGGATATCCATAAACGACGTCGATCTTATTGAAATAAACGAGGCTTTCAGCGGTTCTACGGTAGCGGTTATGCGGGAACTCGATCTGGATCATAGTAAAGTCAACGTGAACGGTGGTTGTGTTGCCCTGGGACATCCCATTGGGGCCAGCGGATGCCGTATTCTCGCCACCCTTTTGCATGAGATGATCCGGCAGGATAAAAACGTCGGTTTAGCATCAACCTGTCTCGGGGGCGGTGAGGGGATGGCCATGGTGGTCAAAAGACAATAACATCGCTTTGCTGTTTTATAAAGGCAACATCTCGATAAGTTTTGGGATAGATAAACGCCGGACGTCAGGATTTTTCCGGAAGGCAATAAACAAGGAGTTGGGTATGGATATTAAAACATTCGGTGTTGTCGGTGCAGGTCAGATGGGAAACGGTATTGCTCAGGTTGCTGCCGTGAGCGGCTTTAAGGTCATCATGAACGATATTAAGACTGAATTTGTCGAAAAAGGATTCGCCGGTATAAAGAAGAATTTAAGGCGAACTGTCGACAAGGGCAGAACAACCGATGAAGAGATGAATGCTGTGCTGGAACGGATAAGAACCAGCATAGACATCAAAGATATGGGTTCTGTCGATTTTGTTGTCGAGGCCGCCACAGAAAATGAAACGATCAAGTTCCAGATATTTAAAGATCTGGATCAAATCTGTGAACCTCATGTGATTTTGGCAACCAATACATCTTCCATTCCCATCGGACGGATTGCATCCCATACAAGACGCCCGGATAAGATTATCGGGATGCATTTTATGAATCCGGTTCCGGTAATGAAACTGATTGAAATTATCCGGGGGCTTGGAACAACGGACGACACGTTTAAGACCACCTGGAACCTGGCTGTAAAGCTGGGTAAAACTCCAGCTGAAGCAAATGACTATCCTGGTTTTATCATCAATCGAATACTCATGCCCATGATCAATGAAGCGGTGTATTGTCTGTATCATGGTGTGGGTTCCCGTGAAGATATCGATGCCGTCATGAAACTGGGTGCAAACCATCCCATGGGTCCTCTGGCCCTGGCGGATCTCATTGGATTGGATACCTGTCTGGCCATTATGGATACGCTTTTCGATGGATTCAAAGATTCAAAGTACCGGCCCTGTCCGCTGCTCAAACGATATGTTGAGGCGGGCTGGCTGGGTAGAAAGACAAGGCAGGGATTTTATGAATATAAATAGTTACCATCCATAAATGGTCTTTTTGCCCAATCTCTGCGTTATGCTCAAAAAATAATCCTCGGAATATTAAACATATGCCTGTGGTTATTTTTTTTCGCATGCCTTGATTTTGAACAAAAATCCTCATTTCTGGATGGTAACTGAATAAGGAGGCGATATGGCCAAAAAGAAAACCGAGGCCGTTGTTCCGGTGGGGAAGAAGATAAAAAAGGAGCGGTTAAAAAAGAAAATGTCCCTGGATCGTGTTGCCAATGAAACCGGTTTTTCAATCGATTATCTTAAAGCGGTGGAGAGCGGCAAGAAAATTCCGCCGGTAGGTGCTCTTTTACAGATTGCAAGGGCGATGGAAATAGACTCCGGTTATTTTCTGAAAGAACAGGAGACAAGCTTAAGACGTCGCATTAAAGCCTATACAAAGCGTACTGAAAATTATGCGTATACAACGCTGACACCCGGTGCTGAGAATAAACATTTAAAGGCGTTCAAGGTTTCCATCGACGCTATGACGGATCATAAAGGGGTGGGATACCATCACGAAGGTGAAGAATTTGTTTACGTTTTGGCCGGAAAAATAGAGGTGGTTGTGGGAGATCATATCAACACACTCGATGTTGGGGATTCGCTGCACTTTAATTCAGGGATACGGCACATGTTGAGGAACATCGGAGAAGAAAAAGCAGAGCTGTTGGTGGTTATTTATGGTCCCTAACTAGTTTCCACCCAGAAATAGCCCTTTTCCGCAATCTCTGCGTCAATCTTCGGAATTCCTTGTGCGGCGTGCCACTTGTACGCCTCCACTCAATTCCTTGATTTCCTTGACCTTGCGAAAAATTGCTAATTTCTGTGTTGGAAACTTGACTCATGCCAATGTACATTACGGAATTATACTAACTCGGGATATGCATGTTAAAGGAGTTGTCAATGTTTTTTAAGCTGACCGATGAGCAGATCATGATTCAGACAATGGCCCGGGAGTTTTCCAGGAAAGTTGTTGCCCTTACCGCTGCGGAACGCGATCAAACCAAAGAATTTCCGTTTGAAAATCTAAAGAAAATGGGAGAATTGGGACTCATGGGGATGATGGTTCCGTTTGAGTATGAAGGTTCAGGAGCCGACACGGTGAGTTATGTACTGGCCCTTTCAGAGATTGCCTACTCCTGTGCTTCAACTGCAGTGGTTATGTCGGTTCACAACTCCATCGTGTGTGAAAGCCTTTACCGGTTGGGAACCGAAGATCAAAAGGAAAGGTATTTAAAACCCCTTGCAGCAGGAGATATTATCGGCGCCTTTGCCATGACCGAACCCCACGCGGGATCCGATCCGGTAAGACAATCGACCACGGCGGTTCGAAAAGGGAATGAATACATTATCAATGGCACAAAACGTTTTACGACATCGGGTCGGAATGCTGGTCTGGTTATTGTAACCGCTATCACAGATGAAGCAAAACGTCACCATGGTATCAGTGCGTTTTTGGTTGAAAAGGGCATGCCTGGATTTACCGTGGGCAACGAAGAAGATAAGATGGGACTTCGTGCTTCCGATACAACGGATCTTATATTTAACAATTGCCGAGTTCCCGCTGAAAATATACTGGGAGAAGAAGGAGACGGATTCAAAATTGCCATGAGAGCACTGGACGGTGGACGCATTGGTATTGCAGCCCAATCGGTAGGGGTTGCACAGGCGGCATTTGATGCGGCTGTTAAGTATGCTAAAAATCGAGAGCAGTTTGGGCAGTCGATTTCAAAATTCCAGGGATTGCGATGGATCATCGCGGATATGGCCACGGAAATTGAAGCAGCCCGCCAGTTGATGCTTTCCGCCGCAGCCATGAAGGACCGGGGAGAAAGGTATACGGCACAGGCGTCCATGGCCAAGCTGTTTGCCTCTGAAATGGTCAACCGAGTTACGGCAAAGGCGCTTCAGATGCACGGCGGATACGGATTTATTAAAGACTATCCGGTTGAACGTTTTTACAGAGATGCCCGGGTGTTTACCATATATGAAGGAACTTCCGAGATACAGCGGGTGGTAATTTCCAACCATATATTAAAGGACAAACGTCGTCCCTCACACAGTTCCGGATAGCACAACTTTTAAAAAAGATGATCCATTCCGGGTATTATTTATTAAAAATCTTGGCTGCCAGGTCGATATCTTCCGGGCAGAAGACAAAAAGACATTTTTCATCGGGAGACGAAACCGTCCCATAAACATAGTTGATATTAATGCCTTCTTCTCCGAACTTGTTGGCAATGGCTGCAAGCGAGCCCGGTCTGTTTTCAAGCTCAAGTGTCATTACCGGCATAATATCGAAAAGATAATCGTTTTTTGACAACAGATCAATGGCTTTGTCGGTCTGGTCAACGATCATCCGGATGAGGGCGAACCGGGCCGAGTCCTTTCGCATAGAATTGTAGCTGGCCACCGAAGCGATCCGTTTGAGTGATTTTCCCCTGGCCTCAAAGAGATTCTGAACATAGCTGGAGGCATCCTGAATAGTGAGAGCGTCGATATTGATGTTTTCATTGGAAAACAGCGATGCCAGCCTACCGAGTTCACCGGGAACGTTTTTCAAAAACAATGATATTTCGGTTCTGACCATAGTGTACTCCTTCAATGGAGTGTTAAAAAGGCTACTTAAAGGAGCTTTGAATCGTATTCAGCAATTCAGCTGATCCGGGATTGCTCACCAATTTTTTTTCAACGATGCCAAGAGGACTGACTTTCTTCCCATAATACGACTGGTTCCAATCGTGATTCGCTTTCACGATGGCGCCTTCCATGGAGATACCTATAAAAGCACCCTTTGACCGTACGAATGAAACAAAGTCCGTCATAACATCGGCTTTGGCACCTCCGCCCACAGGTCCTGCCGCGATGGAGGCGTCACCGCCGAACTTAAAAGAGGATGAATACAGCCTGTCCAGTCCTTTTTGGGTAAAAACCATCATAATAATTTCCGACTTTTCACCGCCGAATTGAATGCCAAAACTCAACGATCCAATGGTGTAAAAGGCTGGTTGGCTCCAGTCTCCTGTGGTTTTATCCTTAACAACCAGCACGCCCCGTCCTCCGGAACCGCCGATAAACCAAGCACCTTGAAGCAAATCCGGAATGATCAAAAATCCCTTTGCCTTATGCATGTGTTCGCGGAACCAGGCCATATCCTTATCAATCATGAAACTTTTAAAAGTAATCCTTGCCTTGTCCACAAGTAGCTGTTGCTTGACAGGCTCTTCCGCATTTATAGGCGTGACAAAAGCTGCGATAATGGTGATGATGGTCAAAATAACGATGAGCCGCCTTTTCATTTTTAAAGTCTCCTTTCGTATAAAAAAGGTTTCAATTTAATTATTAGAAGCTATCTCAAAATAATCTTTTGGCCCAACCCACCAGAGGCGGACAAGCCTCGGCGTTGAAGCCTCGTTTTAAGTCCTCGACATACTTGAGTATGCGTGTCGAAGATCCCGTCAACAGGCGGGGCGGG
>JASFGF010000146.1:0-6997 GCA_050123915.1 Desulfobacterales bacterium
CTGTAAATAGCCCTAAAACAATAGAACATATAGCGATTGAACTCAGATATATCAAGAGGGACTTTTTTCCAAAAAGACCGGAGATCATACTGATAGAGGCAATGTTGGTGGCCGGACCGGCCAATAAAAAGACAAGTGCCGCACCGGGATTCAATCCTTTCAGTACAAGCGCGGCGGCAATGGGCGTAGAAGCGGTGGCACAGACATACATGGGAATACCTACCATGAGCATGACAAGCATTGCCGTAAAGTTGTTGCTCAAGTAGGATTCAAAAAGCGAATCAGGAATCATGTAGGTGATGATACCGGCCAGAATAATACCAAAGAGAAACCATTTGCCGATATCCCCAAGAAGATCTACAAATGCAAACTTCAATCCGGAAACTATTTTCGAAATAAACGGTTTCTCAACCGGTTCCGTTTGGGTCTCTGGAGCACTGCTGCAACAACCGCCTGAAGCAGAACAGGCAACCTCAGGGATATTGTCCGATGAACTCTTGGACGGCAACAAAACGTTTTCGAACAAACCCGTTACAATGGCGGTAATAAAAGCCGCTACCGGACGAATCAGCGCTATTATAGGGTCCAGCAATACAAAGGTCAGCGGTATTGAATCAATACCTGATTCAGGTGTTGAGATCAGAAATGACATGGTTGCGCCATTGTTTGCACCCTGCCGTTTCAAACCGGCGGCAGCCGGTAAAACACCGCAGGAACACAATGGGATCGGAATCCCGGCAAGGGCTGCCAGCAATACCGGACGCACCCTTCCCTTTCCAAGATACCGGCCAACGGTTTCGGGCTTGATAAAAACATAAAGAATGCCGGCGATAAAAAAACCGAACAGCATGTAAACGGCAGATTCATAAAAAACCTGCCATGAAGCACTTAAGATTGAGATGATGATGCTCATTATTTAGTTAAACCTTCTTTGACTTTTATTCTTGAACATGTTCTATGCTCTGGCTGATAAGCGATCTTACATGTTCATCATCCAGACGATAAAAAACTATTTTTCCTTCTCTTCGATAGCGTACAATTTTTAAGTTTCTGAGTATCCTAAGCTGGTGTGATACAGCGGATTCAGAAGATCCGGAAACGGCAGCCAAATCGCAGACGCATAGCTCACATGCCGCCAGTGCCGAAACGATTTTCAGCCGGCTCGGGTCAGACAGCGCCTTAAAAATATCGGCAAGACTTAAAAGTGTATCTGAGTCGGGAATATTTTTTATGGCGCGAGCTACTTGTGCGTGATGTAATACTTTTTCCTGGCATTGGTCCATGTATTATTCCTTAATATATGATCATGTGTTCATATGTCAATTTAATAAGCGTGTCAACAAAATAGTTGGCTCCACGTTAAGACTCTTGAAAAAAGTTCATTTTTGTTTAAGTTCAGGGAAGGCAAAATTTTAACCACCCCGATAAAAAACCCATCGGGACAGGCATCCATACATTGAGTATTTCGAGGATTAAAATTTGAATCTGACGCAGAAATTGGACAAAAAGGGAGATTTTTCAATAGTCTCACGTTATTCTTCGCGAAAGTGTACACAATTAAAATTTATCTTGACAAATTTTAAAGATCGGCTAAGATAATAAATTTCTTAAATCACAGTTGAATTCAGGCGTTTCAGGAGGAATTAAAGAGATGTACGCTATCGTTAAAACAGGCGGAAAACAATATAAAATTCATGAAGGCGATATCATTAGAATCGAAAAAATAGACGGAAACATTGGCAATCCAATTTCTTTTGATCAGGTCCTTATGTTTTCAGATGGTGAAAATACCAGCATCGGCCAACCTATACTCGATAATGTAACGGTAAAAGGGCATATCGTAGAACAGGGCAAAGGAAAAAAAATTATCGTTTTTAAATATAAGCGACGTAAAAGATATCGGAGAAAACAAGGACATCGACAACAATTTACGGCAATCAAAATAGATCAAATCGAAGCGTAAAAACATCGTTTCTTTTGTTAAGGAGTTTAGATAATGGCACATAAAAAAGCGGGCGGCAGCTCCAGAAATGGGCGTGACAGTCAAGGACAACGTCGCGGAGTAAAACGATACGGCGGTCAAACCGTAAAAGCAGGAAATATTCTTGTTCGCCAGTTGGGAACAAGAATCCATCCGGGAGTCAATGTGGGTATGGGCAAAGATTACACGCTGTTCTCCAAAATTGACGGTATTGTTGCCTATGAGAGACTGGGTCGTTCTCGTAAAAAAGTAAGTGTTTATGCAGAGTGAAATTTATTGATGAAGCGATGATCACCGTTCAGTCCGGTAACGGTGGCAAGGGCTGTGTAAGCTTTAGACGTGAAAAATTTATTCCACGCGGAGGACCGGACGGCGGCGACGGTGGCAAGGGTGGAGACATTATATTAAGTACAACGTCAAGAAAACGAACCCTTTATCAGTTTAGATATCAAAAACATTTCAAAGCCGAAAACGGCGCACATGGCCAAGGTAAGCAAAAGACCGGAAAAAACGGCCGAAACCTCACCATAGAACTTCCTCCCGGAACTCTCGTGATCGATGCGGATACCGGACATCTTATCAAAGACCTCGTCAACACCGGTGAAACATTTGTCATTTTGAAAGGCGGTAGAGGCGGTCAGGGCAACGCTAAATTTAAATCTTCCACACACCGGACCCCCCGGTTTGCCCAACCCGGTGAACCCGGTGAAACCAGAAAATTAACGCTTGAGCTTAAACTGTTGGCCGATGTCGGTATTATCGGTCTTCCCAATGCCGGAAAATCCACACTGATTACTGCTATTTCCTCAGCTCGTCCCAAGATTGCCAATTATCCCTTTACCACACTGACCCCAAGTCTGGGTGTGGTTCAAACCGACTGGGCAGAGCCTTTTGTCGTCGCAGATATTCCCGGCTTAATTAAGGGGGCACACCAGGGAACCGGACTCGGCATCAAATTTCTCAGGCATATCGAGCGTACCCGCATTTTGGTTCATCTTATCGATGTCTCATCCATTGATCCTGATGATCCCCTGCACCAATACCACGCCATCAACCAAGAGCTTGGCATGTATGACGAAAATCTTGTGCAAAAGCCTCAAATTGTTGTACTCAACAAACTTGATTTGCCTGGAACTCGGAAAACAGCTGAAATTTTTCAATCTGCTATAAAGGACAAAACCGTCGCATTCATTTCCGCATTGACCGGACAGGGGCTTGAACAACTAACGTCTCAAATTGTTCAACTATTGGACAGCAATAATGAATGAGAAAAGAGAATCGATCTTTAACAGTGCCAGACGAGTGGTGGTAAAAATTGGCAGCAATGTCCTGACAGAAGATCACGGACTGAATTTAAGCGCCATACGATCCATCAGTCGACAAATCTGCCGCTTAATTGACGGCGGAATCGAAATTATTCTGGTCTCTTCCGGAGCCATGGCTTCCGGGATCAAAAAAGTCGGCCTTGACAAACGGCCGGATGAAATTCCCAAGCGTCAGGCCATTGCCGCCGTGGGCCAGGCCGGACTAATCATGGAGTATGAGAAAGCTTTCGCTCGATATCATAAAAAAGTCGCCCAGATATTACTGACCGGTGATGATCTCAACAACCGCAAAAGATACCTGAATGCTCGAAACACGCTCTGTATGCTGTTGTCATGGCAGGTTGTCCCAATCATCAATGAAAACGACACGGTGATGATAGAAGAAATTCAATTCGGGGACAATGATAATCTCGCCGCCATGATCACGCTATTGATGGATGCGGATATTCTGGTCAACCTGACCGATATCGACGGCCTTTACACCAAGGACCCCCGAACCAACTCTGATGCTGATTTTATTCCACTGGTATCCAACATCGGAGAAGATATAAAAAAGATTGCCAGCGATATTCCGGGTGCCTTAGGTACAGGGGGTATGCTCAGCAAAACAAATGCTGCAAAAAAGGTCACTGCTGCGGGAATTCCAATGGTTATCGCAAACGGCGGCAAACCGGATGTCTTGAAAAAGCTTTTCTCCGGTAAAGATGTCGGGACGTTTTTTACGCCTAAAAATAAAAAACTGAAAAGCCGTAAATGCTGGATTGCATTTACTTTAAAACCCAAAGGCGTTATTAGGATTGATGATGGTGCTGCGGCGGCAATCCTTAGCAGGGGCAAAAGCCTTTTACCCAGTGGCATTGTGGGCGTTGAAGGTGAATTCAGTGTCGGCGCTCCGGTTGAGTTTAGAAAAACAGACGGTGAAGCCCTGGGAACAGGACTGGTTAATTACAATTCAACAGATATCCGAAAAATCATGGGACTTAAATCGAGCCAGATCAAAAACCGCCTGGGACATAAACCCTACGACGATGTGATTCATCGGGATAACCTTGCGGTGACTGCGGAATGTCATTTGTGATAACGCACTAAGCATTCTAATTAATAAATACGTAACCGTATTTGCGAATACATGTACTAAGGAAAATGCAATGTCGATGGAAACAACCATTATAAACATGGCAAAAGCAGCCCGATCAGCTGCCACAGAAATGGCCAGGTGCCCTTCAAATCAAAAAAATGCCGTTCTACTCGGATTGGCCGCTGAAATTGAGAAAAATGCATCGCATATCAAAAACGCCAACCAAAAGGATCTTGACCGTGCAATAAAAATGGGACTTTCCAGTGCCATGATCGACCGACTCACGGTGTCGGACGCAACCATTGTCGCAATGGCAAAAGGCTTGCGGGAGATTTCCGGACTCAATGACCCGGTGGGCGCGACTTCCAAGGCCTGGTTGAGGCCCAACGGACTAGAAGTCACACGAATGCGCATACCGCTGGGTGTCATCGGCATTATTTATGAATCAAGACCCAATGTGACCATCGATGCCGCAGGCCTTTGCCTGAAAGCCGGCAATGCCGTCATCCTTCGGGGCGGATCTGAAGCGCTTTATTCGAATCAAGCCCTGACCGACATCATCGGACGGATTCTCGGTAATTGCGGTCTTCCTGAAACAGCCGTGCAGATCGTCCCCGTCAGAGATCGACAAGCAGTCAACATCCTTTTAAATCAGGAAGAATTCATCGATTTGATCATCCCCCGTGGCGGAGAAGGGTTGATCCGTTTTGTCGTAGAGCATTCGACCATACCGGTTCTAAAACATTACAAAGGTGTATGCCATGTGTATGTGGACGAAGGTGCGGACCTTAATATGGCCGAAGAAATCTGCTTTAATGCCAAGGTTCAGCGCCCGGGAGTGTGCAATGCCATGGAAACCATGTTGGTGCATCGATCCATGGCAAAAGAATTTTTGCCGAAAATGGCAAAACGTCTCACAAACGCAGGGGTTGAAATCAGAGGTTGTCCTGAAACATGTCAACTCCTGCCGGATGCATTAAAGGCCGAACAATCAGACTGGCCGAAGGAATATCTCGATCTTGTCCTGACTGTCAGGGTAGTCGAAGACATGGATCAGGCCATCACTCACATTTCAGAATATGGTTCAAAGCATACGGAATCCATTGTAACGCGAGATTATAAGCGGGCCAGACGCTTTGCCCGTGAAACCGATTCTTCAGTGGTGCTGGTCAATGCGTCCACACGGTTTAATGACGGTGGTGAGCTTGGTCTGGGTGCGGAAATCGGCATCAGCACCTCAAAGCTCCATGCGTTTGGCCCCATGGGGGTGTAGGAACTGACCACCACCAAGTTTGTCGTGTTCGGGGATGGACAGATAAGAACATAGCCCGGCCAAATAACTATCCCGATCAAGAGAGCCAGGTTTAGGTTATCATCAGAAAGATTTTGCTTGATTGAAAGTTCTTTGGAAACAGGAAATAGGAATTAGAAAATAGGAAAATATTGATGTTCATCCTCTGCCCGCCATCGCTCAGGCGAGGCGAGCGGGGTGGTTTTTCCCTATCCTCTTTTCTCTTTCCTATTTTTAGATACAAAATTCCAAGATAGCGCCGTTTAGCTCTGACCTGACCCAGAGGCCTATATTTTTCAATGTAGAAAATATAAAAGTGGGGAATTTTTGAAGCGCATAGGACTTTTTGGAGGGACGTTCAATCCGGTTCATTTGGGACATATCCAGGTTGTTCGGGAGGTTAAAGCGGGTTTTGGTCTGGATAAAATTCTGATTATCCCGTCTGCCCTGCCGCCTCACAAGGAACCGGACGGCGTGGTGGATGCCGAGGACCGTCTCGAGATGATTCGACTCGCATTTTCAGATGATCCGAATTTTGTAATATCAGATGTTGAACTAAAACGTTCGGGCCCTTCCTACACCATCGATACGGTTCGCCATTTTAAATCGATTTTACCTGAAAATACAAAATTTTATCTCATCATGGGGCTTGATGCTTTTTTAGAAATAGATTCCTGGAAATCCTATAATGATCTTTTTTTGCTGATCCCCTTTATTGTCATGTCCCGAACCATTAACAAAGAAAACAGCATTGAGTTGGAATGGGAATCTTTAAAAAATTATCTTCAATCCAAGATCTCAAAAAAATATACATTTTCCTCTTCTCAATCCTCTTTTATACATGATAAAAAGCAACCGGTCTGCGTATTTAATGTCACACCTGTGGACATTTCATCAACAACCATTCGAAAACATATCAAAGAAGGACGTTCGATTAACCGATTGGTTCCAGAGGCCATCGAAGATTTTATAAAAACCAAAGGACTTTATTTATGACAAATAAGCCCGACAATTCCTTGGACCCAACGCTTGATCTTTACATCAACGCCGTTATGGGAAAAAAAGCACTGGATCTGGTGGTTCTTGATGTTCGAAAACTTACTTCTTTTTCCGACATTTTTATCATCTGCAGCGGTCGTTCCAACCGTCAGGTTTCAGCCATCGCGGAGTATGTAGAGGTAAACCTAAAAAAACATGACATAAAACCGCTGAGCGTCGAGGGTAAAAAAGAAGGTCACTGGGTTCTGCTCGATTACGGTCATGTCATCATTCACGTTTTTTATGAACCGGTTCGTGCCTTCTATGATCTGGAAGGACTCTGG
>JASFGF010000147.1:0-6991 GCA_050123915.1 Desulfobacterales bacterium
TTTTATCTTCCGTTATATTCCTGTAAATAAGACGAGGTTTTCCTTTTTCGAATATTTCAACCAGTGGTTCAAGTTCGCAGAAACCGATACAACCGGTCTTGTTTATGCTAACGCCGTTGTTGCCGGGAAATTCTTTTTCAGCCTTTTCTAGTGATGCCTGAGCACCTGCAGCAATGCCGCACGAAGCCATCCCGACGTTAACCTTAACCGCTTCGGGATAATAAAGCTTCTGGCTGTAATTCTCACTGATAACCTCCAGATCTTTTGCAGACTCGATTTTCATCATTCGTGCCTCTATGGTGTTTTATTCGTACTTTTCTAAAATCTTATCTACTTCAGCATAGGCGATGCGACCATGCGTGTCTTCATTAATTTTAACCACTGGCCCCAAACTGCAACAACCGATACAGCGTACCGATTCAAGGGTAAACCGCATATCCTCTGTGGTCTCACCATCCTCTATGTTCAAGGATTCTTCAAGCTTTTCACGTATTTTCTCACCGCCCCTGACATGACAGGCTGTGCCGAGACAAATAGAAACAATGTTTCTACCTCTCGGCTCAAGACTAAACGTGCTGTAAAAGGTTGCGACGCCATAAATCTGGCTGAGAGGAATCCCGATACTGGTGGAAAGATATGTTAAAGCCGGTGTTGGAAGATAGTTGTAACGCCTCTGAATTTCCTGAAGCATCATAATTAAATTTTCTTTGTCATTGTTAAAATCTTCCACAATAATCCTATCGAGCTCCATATAATCTATTTCCGTTGTTTCAATGCTTTCCGCCAAACATGGATCGCTCATATGTTTACCCTCCTGATTACAACAAGCTGAAATCGATGCAACGATTCTATAATGATCTAGACTGATTTTGGGGCATTGGTATGTTTGTAACCGGGCAGTTTTCAACACAGTTGCCACAGCCTGTGCAAAGGTCCATATTAATACTGCGTGGACGTTTTCTTACCTTTACTCTGAAGTTCCCGGCAGATCCTTCAACAGACTCCAGATCCGCGTATGTGATAATTTCGATATTCAGGTGCCGGCCGACCTCGACCAGTTTCGGTGAGATAATTCACATGGCGCAATCATTGGTGGGAAACGTTTTGTCCAGTTGGGCCATCACCCCCCCGATGGACGGTGATTTTTCAACGAGATAGACATAATATCCCGCATTGGCAAGATCCAGAGCAGATTGCATCCCTGCAATGCCGCCCCCTAAAACCAGAACCGATCCGATTACATCATTGGCCATCGTTCGATCCTCCTATAAAAAAGCAATTTTATGGTAATAACATGGAACGCAACAATTCTCTTGACATGGGGAAAAAAATCAAATTGTTTAACTATAAGGAATCAAAAATTTTGTCAATAAAATTCTATGGGTAAGACAATGTGATATACGACTGAAAAATCCAATTTCGCATAATAGATTGGCCGTTCAAGATGTACGGTTAAAATTTCATAAAGTATTTTGTCCTTTACAGCCATTTTTTATAAAACCGGTTCTTTCAATTGAATGAAAATTATGATATGGATTGTTCCATCAAATTACAATCCAGATAAATACACTTCATGTGAAAAGGTCTTGCCATGACACAAAGAGACGATGATGGAATGGATAAATTCAATGAAAATCCGGAAGACAATTATAATGAGCAATATTCATTATGGAAAGAAGAAAAAAAGCTAAAATTCGGAACCAAAACACCAAAAATGTCTGATAAAATCCCTTTATCAAGATTTGGTATCGGATTTTTGATTCTGCTGATTCTTTTAATTTTGCTGTTTGCCAGAAATCGAAGCACCGCGCTTGAGAATCGAATTGCCGCATTGGAAAACAGTGTAAAAAACCTTGAACAAATGGTTGATAAATTGGACGTGGTTGATAATCGGTTGGCGCAAGTTTGGGAACAAGCCCAAACGTTTCAACAGTTCAAAGAGCGCTTTGATCGGTCTGAAGCAGCTTTAACGGCAAGAATGGATCAGATCGTGATAAACCTGGGCAACCTTCAAAAACAGATGTCCAGAGGTAGAACCCAGAAAGCCAAAACTTCAAAAACAGCACCGGTATCCAAGAAAACCACCGGAAATCGATATCACACGGTTAAGCCCGGTGAAACATTGTACCAGATCGCCCCCCGGTATGGCTTGACAATAAAAAAATTGCGTCAGCTTAACAAATTGGGTGAGAGTGATACCATCTATCCGGGACAAAAGCTTGTGGTCGACAATTGACCCTTTATACATGAGACAATCAGTCATGCTCACATAAAATGCAACAAAGGCAGAGCGTTAAAACTCTGCCTTTGTTGTCTGTTGGTTTTTTCGATGGATGATTTAAAGGTTCTTCATAACATTATAACAATGACGAGAAAACACTTTTGCTTTGGTTTTAGTCAAAAAACACTTTGTTTTTATCGGAAATCTTGTATCCTAAAGCTAAAAGTATCTTTCGCTTTGTTTCCATTCTGCATGGCATCCCATTTTCAATCCGTGTAATTGTAATGGGAGATATTCCAGCTTTTCTGGAAAGCTCGGCCTTGCTCATCATGAGAGATTCTCGAATTTTTCTTAGGTGATTTTGGCTCATTGAAAAAAATATTTACCTTTTTTGATTTATGATATAATTATTAATTATATCATAAACTTGTATTTTATTAATGTCAAGTAGAATTATATATAATTTATATATAATTCTATTGAATTAGAATATATTGTATTTTATTAAAATAAGTTACTATATATTGTGCCCTTAGAATTTAACATATTATTGAAAATCGGGCTGCTGAAATTAAAATTTTGTTTAAGTCCCTGAACTTCGCGTGCATTGAGTTTGTCGCAGATATAAGTCGAAGCTCCTGAACCCGGGATTGAACGAACGAAATGCCGCGTGCCACATATACTGTGTACGGTAAGAGGCTAAGAGCGCGGGAGATTCAATTTAAGTGCACGACCTCAAATGGCCATTCACTCAACTCGGTCCAACCCTATGGCCGCGGGGAGATAATAGGCAGACAAACATACAGAGCTATTCTATCAAATGTTATTCTAATAAGTTATAGAAGCCATCTCAACATAAAGATTTTGGTTCAAGATCCCCCGCTAAAAGCCAGCGGGATAAAAAGGCGGAGCCGAGTTTTAACCCGTCCCGCCTGTTGACGGGATCTTCGACCTGCATACTCAAGTATATCAAGGATTTAAAACGTTGCGCCAACGCCGAGGCTTGTCCGCCTCTGCGGATTGGGCCAAAAGATTATTTTGAGATAGCTTCTAATAATTTCGAGGCGTTAAATTCTGCATGACGTTGACTCGGTTTGGGATTTGGTGATATGAGTAAATAAAGGACTGGTTTTTTCAACATCCAAACGAATACAAATAATTCAAGTTTTTAATCAGAATGTCGATTAATTGATAAGTAAAATCATTGATGCGATTTCGGGTGAACCCAAGCACGGAATAAAATTTAGGAAAAAGGTCAACAGTTGGAATATCATCATCGTTTAACAATATTAGATCACTATATTAGACAATTGCCTCCCTTTCCCGCAACTGTCAACAAAGTCATGGAAATCTGCCGTGATGTCAATACATCACCCACAGATCTGACCAAGGTCATCAGTTTAGATCCCGTACTTACGGGAAAGGTTATGCAACTCGTTAATTCAGCCTATTTTGGCCTCTCGCGTGAAATTATCTCTCCGGTACGGGCAGTTGTTATGCTGGGTATGAATACGGTTAAAAATCTTGTTCTCGGCGCAACTGTGATGAGCGCCTTTGGGGCCAGCAAAAACTTTCGTGCGTTAAACATGGACATGTTCTGGAAACATTCTCTTGGTGTCGGCGTCATTGCCAAACTGATTGCCCAAAAACGCAACATAAACAAAAAACTGCTGGAGGGATATTTCATCGCCGGGCTTTTGCATGACATTGGGAAAATCCCCCTGAACAGTAGATTTTCTGACGAATATTTGAATATATTAGGAATACCGGAAAAAAAGTCTCAGCCGCTCTTTGTTTCTGAAAAACAGTTGCTGGGGATCGATCATGCCTATGTGGGAAATCTTATTGCAAAAAAGTGGCAACTAGGAGATGAAATTTTAGATACCATAACCTATCATCACGCCCCGGAAACATATCAAGGTGTGCAAAACGATATTCTTTTCACCGTTATTCTATCGGACCATTTTGCAAATCGTTCGGAAATCGGTTTTTCCGGAAACCGGTATCCGGAAAATATTTATCCTGAAATCATGAAGCATCTCGGGAAGGACACTGAATGGTCTTTTGACAATATCAGCGCGTTTAACGGTGAAATCGAGCAAGAAATTGAAAACGCCCAAATATTTCTTAAAGTTGCCGGCTGAGGAGGAAATTATGAAGCTTCGTTTCTGGGGTGTACGCGGTTCTATTGCATGCCCTGGACCCAAGACGGTGGAATTTGGAGGCAACACCCCTTGCCTGGAACTTCGGTTCGGCGAAAAAAAAAGACTCATCATCATCGACGCTGGAACCGGTATCCATCCGCTGGGAAATCGCCTGGTGTGGAACGATATTCAAGACGGTCCTATAAACACCGAAATATTTATAACCCATACCCACTGGGATCATATTATCGGATTTCCTTTTTTCAGACCCATATATATTCCCGGCACGAAACTGAAGGTATACGGTCCGATAACATTTGAAGACGATTCCCTCGAGATGATAATGGGCGACCTTCTTCGATACCGCTACTTTCCGGTGCTGCACGGTGAGCTTACAGCAAATATCGAGTATTTACAGCTTGGTGAATGTAAAATGGATCTTGGCGACGGAATCAAGCTAAAAACAAAATATCTGAATCACCCGCTACTTTGTCTCGGATATCGGTTTGAATTTAACGGCAAAGTTTTATGTACGGCCTATGACACTGAGCCCTTTAGAAACGTTTTCTCAACAAACACAAACGCTGCGGATTTTGATCCTGTCGTTCGTGACGAAGGAGAAGAGGCCGCCCGTGAAGAGAATGAAAAACTACTTGATTTTTATCGCGATGCAGATATTCTTATCCATGATTGTCAATATACCAAAGAAGAATACTTTTCATCAAAAATAGGCTGGGGGCACTCCTTTCTTGAGCACGCCATCGATTCAGCTCTCAAGGCCAATGTTAAAAAAATAGTCCTTTTTCACCATGATCCTCTGCGGACAGACCAGGAGCTGTTTGAACTCGAAAAACACTGTCGGAAACATTTTGGCAACCAGTCCGACCTGGAAATTGTCGTGGCAAAGGAAGGGATGGAAATTGAACTTTGAAATGCGAACAGGAATGGCGATTCTCCCTATACCCAAATTAAAAAAAGAATCCTCATGACAAAGCACATCGGCTTTATTTCCACGCGCTTTTCAGGCACCGATGGTGTGACCATGGAAGCCAGTAAGTGGTCGACAGTGTTAAACCAAAAAGGGCATAGCTGTTTTTGGTTTGCCGGCGAATTGGACAGAGATCCGGAAAAAAGTTTCCTGGTCCCCGAGGCCCATTTTAAGCACGAAAAAAACCAGTGGATCAATGATCGAATATTCGGTCATAAAGAGCGAAACCCCACGGTAACCGATACCATTTTTGAATTAAAAGTCCTTTTAAAAAGACGGATCCAAGAATTTATTTCGCAATTCCGTCTGGATCTTATCATTGCTCAAAATATACTTACCATCCCGCTGCATATTCCCCTGGGGATCGCTTTAACCGAAATTATCGCCGAAACCCAGATTCCCACCATTGCCCATCACCATGATTTCTATTGGGAAAGAGCCCGGTTTTCCGTGAACGCAGTGGGAGATTACCTGAGAATGTCGTTTCCGCCCAACTTAAACAATATCGAACATGTTGTGATCAACTCGGCGGCTCAAGAAGAGCTGGCGCTTCGGACGGGAATTTCCTCTACGATCATTCCCAATGTTTTGGATTTTGAGAACCCGCCGGAAATAGATGCCGAGCAAACCGCATCTTTCCGAAGTTCTATGGAGCTAAAACCTCAAGACCATATCATCTTGCAGCCCACCCGTATCGTCCAGCGCAAGGGAATCGAACATGCCATTGAATTGGTCGAAAGCCTGAAAGATCCTCAATACAAGTTGGTTATTTCCCATGAAGCCGGCGATGAGGGATATGAGTATTCCGAATGGCTTCTGGAAACCGCACGCGAGCGAGGGGTGGATCTAAGGTTGGTGAAAACGCGCGTATCAGATCCGCTAAACCTTCAATCGAATCACAACGCGAATCCGTCATTGTGGGATATTTATCCCCACGCTGATTTCATCACCTATCCCAGCCTTTATGAAGGGTTCGGCAATGCATTTTTAGAAGCGGTTTATTTTAAAAAACCCTTGCTCATCAACCGATACGCAACGTTTATCAGAGACATTGAGCCCAAAGGGTTTGATCTGATTGTCATGGACGGATTCCTCACCAAGAAAAATGTTCAACAGGTCAGAGATGTATTGAACTCGCCTCAAATAAAAGAGAAAATGGTCTATCACAATTATGAAGTGGCCAGGCGAAACTACTCGTATGCGCCTCTGCGCCGCTGGTTAAGCACTATTCTGATAAATTTCTTTGGAATGGATGTGTAATACACGCTTTAAGAGGATGCTTTTAGCGGTTCACCCTTTTCATTCCAACCGCGTTCTTTATAATATTCGTTTAAAAGCTGTTTCATTTGACCTTCGGTAATAATTTTGCCGCTTTCAGGCAATGCCTCTTGGAAAAATCGCTTGGGAATGCGATCATCTTCAGGGGTGAGTCCCTCCCTTAAATTAAACCGTCTGATGTTATCAAGGATGGCACCGGCAATGTTTCGCATGCTTTGGACGGTAAGATCCATGCCGGTTGTTGCTTGGATCATGGTAGAAAGTTCATCCCACTGATAAAGATCTCGATAGAAGCGACATAGAATCATCGTATCAAAAATGGTCAGACGATCCTCCCATTCGGTAAACATTTTTGCTTTA
>JASFGF010000148.1:0-6974 GCA_050123915.1 Desulfobacterales bacterium
CGGGTGTGATGCAGATGGTTCAAAGAAAATATACACCCTGACCCGATCCCTGTCCAAAAAAATGTCATGCTTTTTTGCAAAATCATCAGGTTCCTGAGAAACGGCAAGTTCATAAAGCATTGAAGACAGTTTTTGTTTATTTGTGTCGCCAACCTTGTTTGGTCCTGGGGCTGATATGTTTTTTTCGGTTTTCGCAAGAGAATGAACCGCCGGATCATTATTACAGGATATCAACCATCCAAATAAAAAAATGAAAAAAAATATGGGAATTCGTATTTTCACTGTTCGTCCCTTAGGGGAAAAGAAGGAAAATGAGAAAAATATTTACCAAAAAACACACAAAAATTTCACAGTTAACATACTAATTCCTCTTCACACGTTTCCGATGTCTTCTGGTCATGGGCCGCCGTCGAAGCAGGACATATGTTGCACCTGTACCGCCGTCACAGGATCTGGCGCTTGAAAATGCGATGACCCACTTTCGCCACGGACCCCGGGTGAGCCATTCGATCACCTTTGTTTTCAAAACAGGCCGGTCAGGGGATGAAAGCCCCCGGCCATGGACAACAAGAACAGCCCTTTTACCCGTGGTGATGGAATCTTTAAAAAAATTTTCAAAAACTTTTCTGGCATCTTCCACGCCGAAACCGTGGAGATCAATATAAGATTGTATGGAAAAATCGCCGCGATGAAGCCGTTTTGAAATTTCCGGGTGAATATTATATCCCGTACCTTCAATATATTCCGGTGTGTCCGCAACCACAAAGCCTTCGCCGGAATTCACAAGATTGCTCAACTGCTGGATGGTTTCATCTTTTGAATCATTTCCAGAATCAATTGAAATACAAGAGATACCGTTGGGTTCTAACCGGTCCTCCCGATGAATGGGTTCGACGTCAGCCATGGCTTCTAAAAAAAGTTCGCTTTCATCCATCGGGGCAGACGTGTCTTCAGTCGTGCTATCAGGCTTGAAAACACCGGTTTTTTTAACGCGAGTTTCCCCTGAGATTTTAGAGGTTTTGTCACCGGGGGAAGGCCCGGGTTTTAATGATTTTTTTTCAAGCAAGTCTTTCAGTTCTTTAAAGGGTCTGAAAATTCCGGTTGTGTCGGAAGTTTTCATTGTGTTTCTCCTGAAAGCTTTGCAACAGACGCCGATCCACTCAAGCAAAGCAAAAATCGTACCACTTTGTAAGAAGGATGCCTTTCTTGACCGATGTGCTTCTTGCAAGAACACCGAATTTAAGATTTGAGTGAAAAAATAGTTTTTTTAGACGCTCCTTCTTTGTAGCGGAAGTAATCGCCGATAATTTTACGATGATCAAACACAATGGGTTCCGGAAGATCATTCTCTGAAAACACGCCTGCGTGTTTTGCATCATCCGCCGGTTTCAAGGTGCCGATACCCTTTCCGATGAAAACCGTTGTAACGGTGTGATGCCGGGGATCTCGATCAGGGTCTGAATAGGTGTGGAACTGTTCTTGAATCGTAACTTCGAGAGAGGTTTCCTCTCTGGCCTCACGAATTGCAGAAGACTCCAAAGATTCGCCATAATCGACAAAACCGCCTGGCAGTGCCCATCCATAAGGTGGATTGGCTCTTTGAATGAGGACTATTTTATCGTCGATTTCTATGATGATATCTACCGTAAGGAGCGGATTTCTGTATTTTGGTTTCATCTCATGCCAACATCAAAACCCTTTACAGTTCCGGAACGCCCGAAGGAATCAAGCAGACAAAAATCAGGGGATCTTTTCCTGTGTTTCTTATCTGGTGATCTTCATTGCCGGGTATGAAAATGGCACACCCTTTGGTGATCGGCATCCAATTCCCGTCAGACAACACGTCACCCTTGCCTGAATGAATGATGATTTCATGCTCCCACTCATGTGAATGTCTTGGGGAAAAACCGTTTTCAGATAGTTCGAAAATACGCATACAAAAATTTTTAGCACCGTCTGATTGGCCGATGAGGACCCGTCCTGTAACACCTTTTACATTGTCTCCATCGAAATGCTTGGGCTTTGCTTCCGAATAGTGTATGATTTTCACGTTCAGCTCCTTTTAAAGTATTTATCGCAAAATTATATTACGATATCAGTCCATAATATCCAGGTCAATACTCAAGTTTCACATCTTTATTTTGATAAATTGCATCTTCAGCAGGGCAGGTCGTAAAAATATCTTAGGTAAAATCATATGCACGAAATGATGCAAATCGGATCCAAAAAATGGCGCGATATCATTTATGAAGGCGCCAAAAAGTTTGATATTCAAATCGAAAGGCGCAAAATAGATAAATTCGCAATCCATGCCCTAGAACTTTTGAAATGGAATCAAAAGACAAATCTAACGGCGATCACCAACCCCTTCGAAGTCGCTGTAAAACATTTTTTGGATTCCATCGTGCCGATAAAAATGATTCCCTCAAATGCATCGATGCTTGATATAGGTTCGGGCGGTGGATTTCCAGGGATTCCCCTTAAAATATGTTTGCCGCATTTATCTGTTACGATGATCGATGCTTCACGAAAAAAAGTCAGTTTTTTAAAACATATGATCAGAACATTGGAACTTGAAAATATCGATGCTTTACATATTCGGGCAGAGGCGTTCGTCGGCAAACCGGGTGTTGAAGATAAATTTAATATCATTATCAGTCGAGCGCTTTCTTCCATGTCAACTTTTGCCTTGACTGCCTTTCCAATTCTCAAAAAAAACGGCGTTATCATTGCCATGAGGGGAAACGTGTCCAACGATGATATTCAGTTGTTGCGTTCATCAATTAACAAGTACCATAACATACTGACGGACAAGGATAAAGACGAATTTGAGATAAATGTGAAACGATATTTGCTTCCCTACCTGGAATCAAATCGATCGATTGTGAGTTTAAAAAAGATTTAAATTCAGATTAAAACTCAGGGCTAACGTTTAAAGGATTAAGACCAGCGTTGAAAAGGGAACCCGGAACCGCTTAATTCCGGATAATTATGGACAATCACAAATCCTTTTGATATCGGTCAGGTACTTTAGAGTACAAAAGCCGTTTTATATCAAAAAAAATCAAAAAAAGGAGTTTAAACATGTCCAGCCGTGCTGAAAAGGCCAAGATTAATTTAAATATCGATCGAAACAATCTATACCGTGAAGATTCCGTCACGGATATAAAGGTTGCTGCCATCCGTCGACTCACACCGATAAAAGCTGATGGGACGGATGATGAAAGCCGTGATTGCATTTTTATGGGACAAACCCACTTGATGTCACCATCCGGACCTATACTCCTTCAGTCTCTACTTGAAGCCAGGACCTTGGAAGAGGCCATGGATAAATTTCCGGCTGCAATGCAAAAAGAAGTGGACAAAACGATGGCCCAGGCTGAAAAAGAACAGCAGGGGAAGGGAAAATGAAAATTATTATCAGCGGCAAAGGGGGCAGCGGAAAGAGCACCATGTCGGCACTTCTGGCCCTTGCACTGAAAGATCTGGGTTTCAATGTCTTGCTAGTAGATGCCGATGAATCGAATGAAGGTCTTCATCGTCATCTTGGTATTTCTTATCCGATGCCACTGCTGGATTATTTAGGAGGAAAGCAAGGGTTCAGGAAAATAACGGCAACCACATTTCCTCAAATAGATCATACAATGCCGTTTAGTGATAACATGGGGATCAAAGAGATTCCCGGCAACTGTATTGCTGAAGCCGATGGAATAAAACTACTCGTCATAGGAAAGATCCATGATTTTGGCGAAGGATGTGCCTGTCCAATGGGGGCACTTTCGAAGTTGTTTCTGTCAAAACTCGATTTAGAAAAAAATGAAATTGTCATCGTTGATGCCGCTGCAGGAGTCGAACATTTTGGGCGAAGAATTGATGCTGACTGCGATATGATCCTGTGTATTGTTGACCCTACCTTGGAATCGTTTGTGCTGGCAAGGAAGATGCAGGAGATGGCCCAAAAAGCAGCGGTCGATATTTTTTTTGTGTTAAACAAGGTGGACGAAAAGATTCTCGATGTTATGAGAAAAAATATAACACAGGATAAGGTCGTCTCAGAAATTCCATACAGGCCCGACCTTTTTATAGGTAATCTGGAAGGGATAACGCTCAAAAAAAGTTGTCATGAAATCGATCCGGTTTGTCAGTTAATTGAAAAGTATAAAAACAATTTTTAAATAGTTCTATCACGATGACATATGAATCATTCCAGCAGGATATTCAGCGGTCACTATCCGAATCACCCGAGGGTGGCAGTAGGTGCTGTTGTTTTTAAGGACGATAAAGTTTTATTGGTCTTGCGTGGCAAACCACCTGCTGAAAAGCAGTGGTCTATTCCCGGTGGCTGTGTCGAGTTGGGAGAAACCCTTCAAGAAGCCGCAGAAAGAGAAATTGCCGAAGAAAGCGGGATTGTCATTCAGGCCAAGAAGCCCATTTATACATTTGATGTGATCGAACGTGACGAAAACGGCGATATTCGATTTCACTATGTGATCGTCGACCTGGCTGCCGATTATGTCAGCGGTGAACTCAGAGCCGGAGATGATGCTATGGATGTGAGCTGGGTTTCACTCGAAGATTTGAATAACCGTCACGTGAGTGATGCAACGCGAAAATTGCTGGCGCAGTGTTACGGGTTCGGTCGTGTCCATCCATAAATAGTCTTTTTGTCCAATCCGCCGGAGGCGGACAAGTCTCTGCGCTTGTCCTGTGGAATGCGGAGCCTATTCCTCTTGGGTTATGCTCAAAATATAATCCTCAGAATATCAACTATATGCCGGCTTGTCCGGGTACTCCAACGGGACGGTTATTCTTTTCGTACACCTTGATCTTAAGAAAAAAATCCTCATTTGTAGATGGACACGGTGCAGGTAAGCTCAATGTCGCCACGAATCATGGTATCAAGCGTTGGTAAATTCTTTTTCTAAAAAATCAATAAACGCCTTACATATCGGTGACGGACTTCTTAGTTTGTGTGTTATCAGATAAAAATTTCGCTTGAGATTTAACTCTTTAATGGTGAGTGCTTTTAAAGTCCCTGCTTTCAACTCCTCAGCGACGGCGATGGTGGAGAGGATCGAAATACCCACGTTGCTTTTTATCCCCTGAATGACTGCTTCCGTACTTCCCATTTCCGCGACAATGTTTAAATTTTCACTGGCATAGCCTTTCTCTTTTAGACTCAGTTTGATCGACTTTAAAGTGCCGGAACCGCGTTCACGGACAATAAATGGTTCTTTAAACATCAAATCCGGGCTGATATGTTTTTTCTTGGCCCACTTGTGACCAGCAGTGACGATAAGTCTCATTTCATCTGCGATCAGTTTTTGCTGGTAAATGTATTTATTTGATGTTTTGGCGCCGACAATGCCGAATTCCTGCGATCCGGAAAGAACATCCTGGATAATTTGGTCGGTGTCGCCGATAATCAGAGAAATGGTAACTTCAGGATAAATCGTTGTAAATGCACCGATGCACTTTGGAAGAATATATCCCCCGGGAATGGTGCTGCCGCCGATGACCAGGCGACCCTTGATTTTTCCATGAAACTCAGCCATCGCAGCTTCGGCTTCATCGCGTAAAGCAATGAGCTTTCTCGCATATTGATATAACAATTCACCGGCCTTGGTGGGAACCGCTTTTTTGCCGAGTCGATCGATAAGTTGACAAGCAAAATGATTTTCCAGGTCTTTGATGTGACTGCTTATGGTAGGCTGAGATAAGTGAATAACATTAGCGGCCTTTGAAAAGCCTTTCAATTCGACGACTTTACAAAAAATATTGAGCTGCCATAAATCCATATTTCAAACCCTTTTGAAAATGACAATGAGATATTTCGAAAATAATGTTATATTTCAATAACTTTGTCAACTAATAAATCAGATATGGGAAAGAGAGAAGAGGAAAGAGCATGAATCTTCGGCTGTCGGAGGCAGGTCACTTGAAAATTATAGATTGAAAAATGAAAAATTAAATAGTCGGACCGAAGCGACGCCTTCAATCTTCAATCAACAATCATCAATCCAAAAGCAGAGCGCTTCGCAAACCGAACGCCGCCGCAGGGTCTACCTCTTTTCTCTTCGCTGTTTTCTAATCCCTACTTTTGGCATCGTTGTTGCATGAAACTAAATGATAAATTTTCATACAATTGGAGGCGAGATTTATGGGCACAGACAACATCATTTTTTTGGAAAATCTTGAGTGGTTCGATGATACCGGCAAAGAACTGGTCCATCGGCTTCCTCAAAAAGGTTCCGGCGAAATTAAATACGGCGCCCAGCTTACGGTAAGGGAAAGCCAGGCAGCGGTATTTTTTTATAAAGGCAAGGCTCTGGACGCATTCGGGCCGGGAAGACACACCCTCAAAACAGGCAATATTCCTATTTTGACCAAAATTCTCAGTCTGCCATGGGGACTTTCCAGCCCCTTGAGAGCGGAAGTCTATTTCATAAATTTAAAGGTATTCACAAACCTAAAATGGGGAACCCGAGATCCGGTGGCCTTTAAAGATTCCGAATTGGGCTTGATTCGCCTTAGGGCTTTTGGCGTTTTCAACCTTCAGGTAATGCAACCGGTGTTGTTTATCAATAACCTTGTGGGCACCCAAGGTATATATACCACCCGTGAAATTGAAGAATATCTAAATCGGGTCATCGTATCCAGGTTCAACGATTACATGGGAGAGACCATCGATTCGATCCTGAACCTTCCGGCAAGATATGACGAGTTGTCCGAGAATATGGTAAAGCGTATCGAAAAAGATTTCAGCAATTTCGGTCTCGCTATTACCCATTTGTATATTAATGCCATTACCCCTCCGCCGGAAGTTCAACAGGCCATCGATGATCGGAGTCGAATGGGTGTTTTCAAGGATATGAATAAGTTGATGCAGATGAAAGCAGCCATGGCCATGGAAAAAGCTTCGGAAGCAGAGGGTGGTGCCGGCTCTGGAATGGGTATGGGGCTCGGACTGATGA